>NZ_JACVZN010000019.1:0-52362 GCF_017151895.1 Staphylococcus sp. EG-SA-15
CTTAACTGCTTTAAATGCTTTGTCGGCTGCGTCATCTTTACTTAATGTCACTTTATTCGTTGGCTTTACTTTCTTCGCATCAGTATCCCCATTGATTAAAACGACTTTTCCTGATTTGTCTGCGTGTACTTTCACTTCTTTGTCAGGTGCATGAACACCATCAACACTCGGTTGCAATGTATAATGCGTAAATCCTTTTTTATCAGTTTTTACATCAGTAACAGCGTAATCTTGATAAATATTTTTTACATTTTCGGATTTAGGCAATTCTTTTAATGCTTTGACCGCATCACTCTTTTGAGTCACCTCAAATTTAATATCAGAATTAGCTGGTTTATTTTTTGAATCAATCGCTAATGCTGCTGGTGATAAAGTGCTCAACAATGTTACTGCTGCCATACTTGTAAATGCATATCTTGAAAATTTCCTCACATTTCATTCCTCCTGAAATCTTAAAAACAGCTTATAAATAAAATATTAATTTAATTTTTCAGAAAAGTAAATGATTATTTCTATTTATTTCGATACTTTTTGTTCGTTGATTTTATTTATTGATTCTTTTCTTTTTTAAAAATGTTATCTGTAACTAAATAAAATTTTAAAAATTGAGCTTAATTATATTTTAAAATTTATCAAGGCTTTATTTTTGTGAAAATATTAACAAATACAAAATAGTGCTCTATATACTTAATCAATGCTTGAAATATGTGAGATAACTATTTAAATAATCATGATCAAATAAACATTTTTATCAATTTCAAACAACTATGTAAGACGCAATAATCGTTATTATTTAATAAAAAAGACTAGAATGCGGTATCACTCCTCACACTCTAGCCTTAATATGCCATTATTTTATTTACTTGTTTTGTATGGTGTATGTCCAACTGTTACTTCGACAACTCTATTATGATCAACGACAAACCAGATGCCTAATGTCTTTTTAGCATTTTGATAGTAAAAAATACCGCTATCAGCTTCCTTTGTTTTACCATTTTCTTTTTTCAAGTCCTTGCCATAAGCTTTTTGGATATCTTTTAATGAAATATTATTTTTAACTACAAATTGCAATTGACTTGCTTCGTTTCCTTTTGCAGAAACACCTTTAAAAGTTTGATCATATTTCTCTACTTTTTTTATCGTATTCGTTTTAGCTAATTTAATACCATTGAATTTCACATTATCATACTTAATCGCGTTAATAAAATTCTTATCCAGAATAAAATTAGCATTATTACCAATATAACCATTATAAGTATAATATGGGGTTATTGCTGCCTGTGCCTGTTTACTTGTTGGCGCCGAATTTTCAACAACTGTTACTCCAATCAGTGTGCCCAATGCTAATGTTGCTGCTACACAAACTTTACTGGTTTTATTCATAATTATCTCTCTTTTCCATACAAATATTTTATTCCTTACACTTTTATTATAACTTTTTCAGCCATAAAAATACTAATGATTATATTTATAAATACATAACAGTTTTGTTATACTAATTGAAGTACACAAAAAACAATGAAAATATTAATATCGCCTACTTTTCTAATATTTATTTTTTAAAATGATTATGGCAATATTGAAATAAATTATTTAGCTTCACGTATCAACTACTTTTCATTAACATGGAGGCGTTATATTTGAAAAAACTTCTTATTACCATCGTAATTATCGTATTAATCGGAGCACTTGGGTTCGCAATTTATGCTGCAATAAATCATTCTACATCATCAAGTAATAACCAAGAACAAGAAAATAAATCTACGCATAAAAAGACAGAAACCGAAGAAAATGATCAACAAGATGATAGTGCAGACAAAACAGATAAAAATCAAAATAATGGCAATAACGTTACTAATGACAATCAACCATCTTCACCGTCAAATGTTCCTAACAACCATTCAACAGTACCATCGAATACGCAACCAGCTCAGCCAAAAGACTCAAATTCAAATAAAAATAATACTCACGGTGGTGGCAGTCAATCGTCAACAAACAACCAAAATAATCAACAACAGAACACACCACCTGCTAATAAATCAAATAATACCAATACGCCTTCTAAACAAACACCTCAAGCACAATCACCTAAAAATTAATCATTTGCCTGATACGTCCACAAGTACCAGATGCATAAATTCAGAAAAACAGCAGTGAGATATTTTTCTATTTGAAATATCTTACTGCTGTTCTTTATTTGCATAATTCGCACTCTATTAAAATCATATAAAAGTTCGCTTTAATGTCATTGACGTATGTATAAGCTCTCATGTTTAATAATATTAATACACCCTTAAAAACGCTTACACGAAAAATTTAGAAAGGAGGTACATGTTAAATGCTTGATAGACACTTAAAACTACTCCAGTTTTTTATTAAAAATCCATCAAAGCACATTAGTTCTAATGAAATTGCTAAACATGTCAATGTTTCAAACCGCACAGTTCGCAATGATATCCATGTTATCAATAGCAATTTTATGGATGATATCATCGTAAGTATTAAATCTAAAGGATATCAATTAAATACATCTCAGTATACCTTAGAAACGATAACTGAACGTTACACGCATATTCAATCATATAAAGAAAAACTATTATTATCTATGGCTTATCAACTGCTAATGCACAATAAATCGCAGACATTGCAACAACTAGAGCAAGATTATCTATTATCTAAAACTGTGCTCAACGACTATTTCGTTCGAATTCAACAATGGTGTCAAAAATTTAATATCGTTTTAACAATCAAGAAAAAACAAGGTATTGTGGTCGATGGAACAGATAATGATATCACTAATGCCATCATCCATTTAAATCAATTATCATCAGGGCATGTACATGTTGAAGACCTAATTTTAAATGAATTACCTGATTCACACCAAAGGATGATTTCGCATATTATACAAGAGACACTTCAACAACATAGTATTGAAACAACTGATATTCAAATACAACAGCTTTTAATTCATCTCATTTTAATCATTAAACGTAAGCAATCTTTAAGTGAGCTAGACACGTTAAACCACGATGCAAAATTGATATCTCAATCTTGCATTAAGCAAATCAACGAAAGATTAGGTTATGACTTGAACGAAAAAGTAATCAATATGTTTTCATTCTTTATTGCTTATCATTTTAATAAACTCGATATTGGCATAGAACGTATATTTATACAAAGTTATATTGATCGCTTAATCGAATTGATGCAGCAACGTATTCATGTACCTTTCAATGAAGATTCGATTTTACAACAAAATTTATATAATCATTTTAGTAAAGCATATTTACGTATTACTCAAAACATTTATTTAAACAATCCTTTAGTTATAGAGATTAAAAAACTCTATCCCTTTGTGTTTAACACACTTTTTGAAGCGATTGATAAATTAGCAATTGATACTGATATAGAGATGAGCGAAGATGAAATTGCATTTTTAACAATTCATTTTCAAGCTGCCATCGAGCGTCGTACCAAAACACAATTAAATGTAGTCATTGCTTGTTATTATGGTCTAGGTGTGTCGAATTTTTTAGAAACTAAAATAAATAACTTATCCGAAGAGTTGTCAGTGATAAATACGATTAAACTAGAAAATATAACACACTATCACTTTGACAATGTAGATTTATTAATAACGACCCATGATATTCCAAAACAAACGCTAGACATACTTCCTAAGCACCTGACGACTATCAAGGTTGCACCATTATTTTCTGAAGATGACCGTCACAAAATCAGACACGTTGTGAAGCAAAAGCAAAATCCGGTTCAAGCACATCATCATATGGACACTGTCAATTTCCTTGTCGTAAATACTGAACAAAAATCACGGCATACTGTGCAAATTTTTGAAGAAGCTCAAAAAATATTACAAGCACATCATGCGATTGTAGAAGGATATATCGAATCAGCTTTAGAGCGTGAGAAATCATCTTCTACATACATAGGTAATTTTATGGCGATTCCTCATGGAGATCCTGAAAAAGTTTTACAATCACATGTGCTTATTTTTCGCACAAAAGATGTTTTTCCTTGGCGACAACACGATGTCAAACTTGTCTTTTTCTTAGCGATTTCGCATAAAGACAAAGCTTTTACAAAACAAATGATGCAATTAATTGCTAACTTGGATGATGATTCAGTGAACCATTTATGTAGTTTAGATGATCATAGTTTAAAGCAACAGTTATTTGAATACTTACAAGAATAATTGCCACTAGTAACGGTAATTATTCTTTTTTTAGTATCGAGAATACGCTTACAATATAGAAAAGGAGATGATTTTATGAAAATTGTAGCTATTACCTCATGCCCAAATGGCATTGCACATACATATATGGCTCAAGAAAAGCTTGAGCAGGTAGCAAAAGAAATGGGTGTGGATATTAAAGTAGAGACACAGGGCGGTGTTGGTGCTGAAAATGTTTTAACTACGCAAGACATCGAAGAAGCTGACGGTGTCATAATTGCAGCTGATAAACAAGTTGATCTATCCCGATTTGTTGGTAAACGGTTGATTAATGAAAATGTTCGCGAAGGGATTCATAATCCGAGAGATCTAATTCAACGTATCATTAATCAAGATGCGCCTATTTATCAATCTGAAACAAATTATCATTCGAAAGATCGCGGTAAGTCTAAAAGTGGTATTCAAATGGTGTATCAACATTTAATGAACGGTGTATCGTTTATGGTTCCTTTTATCGTAGTTGGTGGACTCCTTATCGCCATCGCGCTGACTCTAGGCGGTGAAACGACATCAAAAGGATTAGTCATCCCAGATGATTCATTTTGGAAATCCATTGAAAACATTGGTAGTTTAGCCTTTAAATTTATGGTTCCAATACTAGCTGGATATATCGCTGTTAGTATCGCTGACAAGCCCGGTCTTGTTCCTGGTATGATTGGCGGCGCTATCGCTGCTGACGGTAGTTTTTATGGCAGTGATGCAGGCGCAGGATTTTTAGGTGGTATTGTTGCTGGTTTCTTAGCAGGTTATATCGCAAAGTGGATTAAAGATATTAAAGTTCCAAAAGCAATGGCACCAATTATGCCTATCATTATTATTCCCATTATTTCATCGGTCGTTGTAGGATTGATATTTATATTTTTAATCGGTGCACCAATTTCTAATATTTTTGAGGCATTAACAACCTGGTTAAAAAGTATACAAGGTGCTAATATTATTATACTTGCGATGATTATAGGTGCGATGATTGCCTTCGATATGGGCGGTCCAGTAAACAAGGTAGCATTTTTATTTGGCTCAGCACTTATTGCTGAAGGTAATTACGCCGTTATGGGTATGGTCGCAGTTGCTGTATGTACACCACCAATCGGTTTAGGTTTAGCAACGTTTGTTCAAAAGTATAAATTCAATCATTCCGAAAGAGAAATGGGTAAGGCTTCCTTCACCATGGGACTATTTGGTATTACTGAAGGTGCTATTCCTTTCGCAGCCCAAGATCCATTGCGCATTATACCTGCAAACATCATTGGTGCAATGATTGCATCAGTCATTGCAGCCATTGGTGGTGTCGGCGATAGAGTCGCACATGGAGGTCCAATCGTGGCTGTATTAGGTGGTATTGATCATGTATTATGGTTTATCTTTGCAGTGATAGTAGGTAGTCTTGTCACAATGACTACTGTACTATTATTAAAACGCAATACACCAGTTATAGCAGTAGATGCACCAGCGCAACACACGCAACTTCATGATACAGATATTACACAACATGATACAGAGGTTGACAATGTAGATAACACCGCGAAACATTCACATCTCAATAAAACTTCTCATGTTTTTGATCAACAAACTATGATAATTACTGATCACGACATGTCTCGAAACGAAGCAATTGATATGTTGATTCATAAACTTAAAATTTGCCGTTATGTAGAGCACACATCGCATTTAAAAAATGCAATCCTAGAACGTGAAATGGAGTCTACGACAGCTATTGGCATGAACGTGGCCATTCCACATGCAAAGTCTGATGTTGTAAAACAACCGATTGTAGCTGTTATGAAAAATAATCATGGTGTTAAATGGGAGAGTCTAGATGGTAGTCTACCTCAATTGATATTCTTAATTGCCGTACCAAACAACAGTCAGGATACACATTTAAAAATACTTCAGCGCTTATCTAAAGCGTTAATGAATGATGAGACACGCCAATCACTAATTAATGCAAACAGTACTACAGAAATTTATAACTTATTAATGAAAATATAGAGGAGTTTTAACTATGGCATTATTTTTACAACCCGTTTTTAAAGACAGAATTTGGGGCGGTCATGCATTAAAAGCATTTAACTATGATATCCCTAATGAAACAACTGGTGAATGCTGGGCAATTTCTGCACATCCAAATGGTCCTAATACAATTATCAATGGTCCATACAAGGATATGACCCTAGATCAACTTTGGTCACAACATCGTGAATTATTCGATAATGATTCACGAGATAGTTTCCCTCTGCTAACTAAAGTATTAGATGCCAATGATAAATTATCTGTTCAAGTTCATCCAGATGATGACTACGCTTTAAAACACGAAGGCGAACTAGGTAAAACAGAATGTTGGTATATTTTAGATGCAGCCCCAGGTGCTGAAATTATATATGGCGTACATGCACATAATAAACAGACGTTAATCGACATGATTGATAATCATGAATTTGACAGTCTTTTCAAACGTATACCTGTTAAGCCCGGTGACTTTTATTATGTTCCTGCTGGCACTGTCCATGCCATTGGTTCGGGTATTTTAATTTTAGAGACACAACAATCATCCGATACGACATACCGTATTTATGACTATGATAGACGAGATCAAAATGGTCAATTGCGTGATTTGCACTTAGAGCAAAGTAAAGATGTGATTGAATTAGGCAATCATGAACCAAATACTACTCCTATAACAACTCACATCGACACACACACTGTAACTCAATTTGTAGATAATCAATATTTTGCAGTATATAAATGGGATATTCATGGAGATTTAAAATTCAATAAACCACATGCTTATTGCTTAGTTACTATTATCGATGGTACTGGTACTTTAACAGTAAACGATAAGCACTATGACATCCAAAAAGGTTCTAGCTTTATTTTAACTACGGAAGACGAGGATATTCACTTTGTCGGTAATATTAGTGCTATAGTAAGTCATCCTGGATAATAGCAATGATAACACCCGTCCCATAAAAGACAGAAATTACTATCTCTTCTGTCTAAAAACATAAAAATCCACACATTAAGGAGCTATAACCCTAATGTGTGGATTTAATTTTTATTCTGTAACGTTACTTTGGTCAACTTTTTCAGATACGCGCTTCATCAATGGATCTGTTACAGGTTTTAAAATTAAACCTACAACGAAGAATCCTATGCCAAATAACGTTAATATAATTAATTTTGTAATTAGGATTTCCGGAACAATACCGCCTACTGTTTCACGTAATGAATCAATTGCATACGTAAATGGTAAGTATGGCGAAATGTTTTGGAAAAATTGTGGCGTAGTTTGAATTGGGAATGTTCCTCCACCACCTGCAATTTGTAATACAAGCAATACGATTGCAATTGCTTTACCTGGGTTACCAAGTAATGATACGCACGTATATACGATTGAGTTGAAAATAATCGAACAGAAAATCGTTATAAGTACAAATAATACAGGTGACTCAACTCCTGCTTTTAGGATTAACAAATCTCCAACCGATACAATGAGTGCTTGCAACATACCAAGCATTATAAAGAATCCTGCCTTACCTAAGAACACTTGTCTTGTCGTTAAGACTGACTCTAGACTCTTATGTTTATTATCAACCGTTAATAAACTTACCATCAAGAGTGCACCTACCCATACTGACAGTGCAGTATAGAATGGTGTCATACCTGAACCATAATCCTTAACTGGGAAAACATCAACAGTCTTCTTATTAATAGGATTTGCAATAATACCCGCTTGCTTTTTCAAATCATTCTTAAGTGTGTCGATTAATTTGTCGACTGCATCATCTTTGTCTAATTTCTTGAAAATTTTATTCGCTTTTTTCAAATCTTTTTCAACATCAGGCAATTTATTTTGAGAAAAATCAGCTAAATCTGATAAAGCCTTTTTCGCTTGTGGCTGATTTTTATTTAGTAATCCTACCGCTTGATCATAACCATTTAATAACGTTGGTAAATTTTTATTCACACTTGCTGTCGCATTAGTTAATCGCTGTTCCAACTGTGGTAAGTCATTGCGCACAAAGTTAGCAGCTTTAGCTACATCACTTTTCACTTTCGGGAAGTTTGCTTGAGCATTTTTAACAGCACTAATGTATTGTTGTTCAATACTTGGTAATACTGTTTGTAAGCGATCAATACGTGTTTTACCATTTTTTAAAATAGCTTGTCCACTGTTAATGACTTGATCAATTGTATTTAATTTAGACTGAACATTGGATAATGCAGTTTGCCCTTTGTTCAATTCATCCATAATACGTTGTGATATTGATACTAAAGAGCTGTTAAGATCTTTTTTAACATAATCTCTAAATGATGATAATGATGAATCTAGTTTTGAAAGTTGATCTAGTAATTTAGTAGCTTCAGCAGTTCCTGAACTACCATTCTTTAATGCATTGCTTAATTGATTAACTAACCTTAATGATTCATTAATTCGATTATTAGCTGCTTTTACCTTATCAATTTCTTTTGATAAATCAACATTTTCATTCTTCTCAATCTCTTTTAATGTATCGATAAATTGTTGATTATATTGCGTTGTGTATTCTAAACCGGACTTCACATTATCTAAAGACTCTCTAAAATCAGAAGGCTTGTCCGATGCTAAAATGCCATACGAAATATTACGTAATGCCTGACTATCTTTTTGTGCGGCTTTCGCTTGGGTATCTAAATTATTTGATAATGATAATAAAGAGCCCGTTAATGCCGCTTCCATTGATTTAACATCTTTATCTGTAATGTTTTGTGTGTTCTCGTTAGCTGTGCTGACTTGTGTTGTTGTTATATCTGCAAAACTTTGACCATCTTTTTTCCCGCTTGTACTTTGTGGTGTAGTCGATACAGGCGCATTATTACTATTTGGTGCGGTATTTTGCGTAACATTATTATTTGGTGCAGTATCGCCACTTGGTGCACTTGGTGGCGTTGATGCTACACCATTACCAGCTGCAGGTGCACTATTTGATGTTTCGTTGTTCGCCGCGCTATTTTGAGGAATCTGTTGCTGGTTTCTTCGATTTAAATCTTGCGCGCGTCGAATTGCATCTTGATAATCACCGACTCTACTTCTAATTTGTGTGACGAAGCCTTTGGCATCATTTAACTGTCCATTAGCTTGATCAATCCCTTGACTCGCAATGTTAAGTCCTTGATTAATTTTAGGGAACTGCGCTGGCACGTCATCAGCTGCAAAATTTAACGCTTTTTCAATTTTCGGCATATAATTATTTAAAGCTAATATCAACTTAGCCTTTTCATTAAGTTGCGGAATAGCACCATTGACTTCGTTTAATTTTTTCTGAGCATCTAAAATATCACCTTTATAATTTCCTAGTTTTCTAAAATCATTGGCATATTTATCTAAATCCGCTTGGTGGTTATTCAAATATACAATTTTATTCGCAAAGTCATTAATCTTAGGTAAAGCTTTATCTGCTGAATATACCGCATTTTTTATCTTATTAATTGTCGGCACATTTTCTTCAATAGTTAAACCTGCTTTGTTAGCTTCTTCTAATAATGCTCGAGTTACTGTTTTATTAAATTGTTCATTCGCTTTTTCAACGACAACTGACGAACCAGTATCTGTTAGCTTAGACGCAACAGCGTTAATCTTCTGATTCACCTTAAATTCTACATCTGCTTTTTGAGGCTGCTTACGTAGTGTCCCGGTAATTTCATGTGTAAACTTAGATGGGATGTAAATACCTGCAAAATATTTACCCATTTTTATCTCATGATCAGCTTTCTCTCTACTTACAAACTGCCAATCAAAACTTTTATTTTTCTTGAGTGTATTAACCATCGTATTACCGACATTAACTTTTTTCCCTCTGATTGTGTCGCCTTTATCTTCATTAACGACTGCGACCTTGATGTGTCCCGTGTTGCCATATGGATCCCACATTGCCCATAAGTTAAACCAAGCGTAGAACGATGGCAAAATAGCTAAGCCTGCTAAGATAATCCACACAGCTGGCGTCTTAGCTACTTTCTTCAGATCCATTTTAAATAATTTAAATGCGTTCTTCATTGTCACACTCCTATGTAGGAATTATTCATATTTTTTATATATTTTTTGTAAATTAATTTATTTTTGCGTTGTGAATTAGTATAATCAATTTACTGGAAGATATTTAGTCGATTGATACCTATCAACTATTTTCAGCATACGATAAATTATAACAAATCATAGTTTATTATCACACTTAATTATTATATTTTTCAAGGGAGAATACGAAATATGCCTAAAAATAAAATTTTAATTTATTTGCTATCAACTACGCTCGTATTACCTACTTTAGTTTCACCTACCGCTTATGCTGATACACCTCAAAAAGATACTACAGCTAAGACAACATCTCATGATTCAAAAAAATCTAATGACGATGAAACTTCTAAGGATACTACAAGTAAAGATATTGATAAAGCAGACAACAATAATACAAGTAACCAAGACAATAACGACAAAAAATTTAAAACTATAGACGACAGCACTTCAGACTCTAACAATATCATTGATTTTATTTATAAGAATTTACCACAAACCAATATAAACCAATTGCTAACCAAAAATAAATACGATGATAATTACTCATTAACAACTTTAATCCAAAACTTATTCAATTTAAATTCGGATATTTCTGATTACGAACAACCTCGTAATGGTGAAAAGTCAACAAATGATTCGAATAAAAACAGTGACAATAGCATCAAAAATGACACTGATACGCAATCACCTAAACAAGATAAAGCAGACAATCAAAAAGCACCTAAATCAAACAATACAAAACCAAGTACATCTAATAAGCAACCAAATTCGCCAAAGCCAACACAACCTAATCAATCAAATAGTCAACCAGCAAGTGACGATAAAGCAAATCAAAAATCTTCATCGAAAGATAATCAATCAATGTCAGATTCGGCTTTAGACTCTATTTTGGATCAATACAGTGAAGATGCAAAGAAAACACAAAAAGATTATGCATCTCAATCTAAAAAAGACAAAAATGAAAAATCTAATACAAAGAATCCACAGTTACCAACACAAGATGAATTGAAACATAAATCTAAACCTGCTCAATCATTCAATAACGATATTAATCAAAAGGATACACGTGCAACATCATTATTCGAAACAGATCCTAGTATATCTAACAATGATGATAGTGGACAATTTAACGTTGTTGACTCAAAAGATACACGTCAATTTGTCAAATCAATTGCTAAAGATGCACATCGCATTGGTCAAGATAACGATATTTATGCGTCTGTCATGATTGCCCAAGCAATCTTAGAATCTGACTCAGGTCGTAGTGCTTTAGCTAAGTCACCAAACCATAATTTATTCGGTATCAAAGGTGCTTTTGAAGGGAATTCTGTTCCTTTTAACACATTAGAAGCTGATGGTAATCAATTGTATAGTATTAATGCTGGATTCCGAAAATATCCAAGCACGAAAGAATCACTAAAAGATTACTCTGACCTTATTAAAAATGGTATTGATGGCAATCGAACAATTTATAAACCAACATGGAAATCGGAAGCCGATTCTTATAAAGATGCAACATCACACTTATCTAAAACATATGCTACAGATCCAAACTATGCTAAGAAATTAAACAGTATTATTAAACACTATCAATTAACTCAGTTTGACGATGAACGCATGCCAGATTTAGATAAATATGAACGTTCTATCAACGATTATGATGATTCATCAGATGAATTCAAACCTTTCCGCGAGGTATCTGATAGTATGCCATATCCACATGGCCAATGTACTTGGTACGTATATAACCGTATGAAACAATTTGGTACATCTATCTCAGGTGATTTAGGTGATGCACATAATTGGAATAATCGAGCTCAATACCGTGATTATCAAGTAAGTCATACACCAAAACGTCATGCTGCTGTTGTATTTGAGGCTGGACAATTTGGTGCAGATCAACATTACGGTCATGTAGCATTTGTTGAAAAAGTTAACAGTGATGGTTCTATCGTTATTTCAGAATCCAATGTTAAAGGATTAGGTATCATTTCTCATAGAACTATCAACGCAGCTGCCGCTGAAGAATTATCATATATTACAGGTAAATAAGTATTATATTAAACCCGTAAAATTTATAAGTATAAACAAGGAGTTCGGACTTAAACATATTTCTGTTCATAAGTCCGATTTCTTATTCAATTAAACCCGAGGCATTCAGTTCGAACGCCTCGGGTCGTTTTATATAAATATATTATTTTATGTTCAAATGTTCCTCATCATATCCGTTTCAATTGCCATCTCACACATTTTATAAATATGAGCAAATGTACTTATTCTCAAACATTACTGCCGAGCTTTAATTGACGTTATATTAACTATAAACTACTTTTCCATGACTCTACGGATTCAATGTCACATGAGCGTGATAAAATTTGTTCAATAATAAAGTCATGTTTATCATCTGATCTATCACCAACAGCATCTTCTAAAACAGTAATATAATAGTCTTTATCTACACTTTCTAATGCCGTGCTCAATACAGCTCCACTTGTAGAGACACCCGTTAATACTAAATGATTAATATCATTTGCACGTAAATAAACTTCCAAGTAACTACCTGTAAATGCGCTAAAGCGTCGCTTAGAAATAATCGGCTCATCTTCTAGTGGTGCTAAATCTTCAAGTATTCGTGTAGATGCATCTGCTTCAGTAATCGCATATCCTTGAGCTTTAATTGTTGAAAACACTTTATTACTCGAGGAGACATCATTAAAATGCTTATCTAACACTAAACGTATGAAAATGACTGGTATTCGATGTTGTCTTGCTGCTTCAATTGCTCTCTGATTCGCTTTAATAATATTTTTTATTCTAGGTACACTACTCGCTATACCTTCTTGCATATCCAAAACTAATAGCGCCGTTTTTCGAGACATCTTCATTCTCCTTTACTTGTGTAGTTCTAAGTCGTTAAATTCATTATAACGTTAAAATGATGGACAATCTATTCATTGCATTTTGCATATACTTCACAATAAATTAAGGGGAAATAAGACGTCTTATATACTTAAAAAAATATATAGATGCTCTTCCCCCAATATAATTATGCTTTATTTTTCAACTTATTGCGTCGTGATAACCAAATCATTAGTACACCCATTGCACCAACAATTACAGATATCGGCAACCAATGTTCTTTTATCGTTTCCCCCGCTTTAGGCAAAGATACATTACCATCAGCATTTAATAATCCACTTAACAATCCATTACCTTTACCAAGTGTTAACGTCTTTTCTGGCTTTGGTGTGGGTATATCTGGAATACTGTCTAATAAATCTGATCCTTGATTCATTAAATTTGCTAACTTATTTAAATCTGTCGTTTTCCCATTTTTATTCAATCGATCTAGTAAACTTGGACGATTTACTATTGGTGATAAAATATAATCTATATCTTTTTTCGTTTGATTGAGTCTCTTTTGTAAATTCAATAAATCATCCGCTTTACCATTCAATGCCGATTTAACTAAATTAAAAATTTTATTTTGATCTGTTTCTATTTTAGTAATTAAATCTGCCAGTAATTTTGCCTTTTGTCTTTCTATACGTGTTGCTAAAATCGTTTCAATTGCTTGTTTTTTATCTTTCGCATTATTCAAAATTTCTTTTAATATATCATCTGAAGACGTGTCGCCAGTTGATGCAAAATGTTTCTTCAATTGGTCAACGATTTGGCGATTTGATAATCCTTTATTCGTCCAATCTTTAGCCAATTTATCTGCTTCAGCTTTTCCTAATTTCGTTTGTAAAATTTGAGAAATCAATAGCGACTTATCTTGTGATTGATCAATCAATGACGTTAATAAATCATCACTCGTTGTCAGAGATAGTTGATCAATATGACGAGTAATTTGATCTGCAATTTGTTGATCCGTTTTACCATCAACACGTATATCTTTTAGAATTTTATCTGCCTCGTCTTTATTAAATATACTTTCTAAAATGCTTTGTGTAGCATACTTTTTATCATCAGTACGTGCAAGTTCTTCCAAAATAATATTTCGTTGACTTTTTATACGCTCTTTCGTCTTATTTACTTCGCTCATTAAGTCTGATTTTTGATTTTTAGGAAGTTGCGTATTTGCAATACGTTGATCTAAAGATTGTAACGTATTCAGTTTATAATATGTGTAATGTTGCGTTGAGGCATTACTTTTAGCCAATTTTTCAATCATAGCATGATTAATTTTATCGCTTCCTTGTAATTTATCAGTGAGTCGATTACTATGGCTTTGATTCTCTTCATTTGAAAGAAATTTATTTAACACAACATGTCCAGAACCATCATTATTTGGCGTTTTAGCTACTTCATGATTATTATCTGTTGTAGACACTGCTGGATCTTCCGATGTATCTTTCGATGCATCTTTCGATTTGTGTATTTGCTGATTCAAATGGTCTAGGTCTTCTAACGCCTTATTTACCATTGCTTCATCATTTTTATCATCTTTTTCTCCATGTTTTGTTGTAGCCGTTTGTGACATATCATTTTTCATTGCATTAAGATCGTCCTCGCCACTTTGTTGACCCCTATCAACATTTAAAGAAACCTCATTTAAATCTTTAAGCAATTGATCTAATTTACTGTCTATATCACTTTGACCGTTCATTTCAGTGTGAGAACTTTTATTGTCTTTGCTATCCAACTCATTAGCTCGTTTTATGATTTCATCTATTTGCGATGCTGTTTTCGCTTCATTTAGTTGTGCTTTATAATGTTCTTTAGATGAAGCCGATAACTGTTTTAATTGCTCAATTTGACGAATTGCCTTGTCAACTTTGTCTAATAAATCTTGCTTAGATAATATCTCTTTTGTAATTTCAGTATCCTTTTCAGATGCAGCTTGGGCATCGTACGGCAAGATATTCGTTAAAATGATACTTGTCGCCATCATTGTCGAACACGATAACTTTACATATAATTGAAACGGTTTCCCTCGATATTTAGCCATCAACATACTCCTTCCTCACTTACTTCCTTCAAAGAATTACATACTATTATATACCTGTTCACAAGAAATTTACACTTATCTATCTAGTTATTGTTGTTAGTAATTATCCACTTATTACTTAGCTTATATTTAAGTAAACAAAAAAGCATGACGTAATATCATATTGTCCATGTCGCTAACATCATATTACGTCAAATCTTTTATATTAAATGATGTTTTATTTTAGACTGCTTTTTCTTTTTAGCTTTCGAGCGCCTGTTTAAAAACTTGCTCGAATTGTTCACGCGAGATTTCGTGTGCATGTGCTTTTTGTGCTAATAAAGCATCTCGAAACTGTTGTTGATCTTTCAAACTCTCTAACATTTGTATTAATTGGTCTTTACTTTCCATTGTTATCTCATCATTATGCTCAAATAAGTGCTCTGATAGTGTTACTTTAGCATGGTGTGCTGTTTGACGATAACCTAAAATCAACAACTCATAGTCAAACGCTTGTTCCACCGCATTTAAAATTTCATTACCCTCATTAATATCAAGATAAATATCACATAACTGGTATAGTTCATTTACCCTATCTATATTAATAGATGGGTATAAATGCACATTAGCATATTGATCAAGTTGCATTAGCTTATCAGACATCTCTGTAATAGCAGCGATGTAAAAATTAAAATCTGGTAAAGTTTCAACCAATACCTTGATGTTACGAAGTTGATCCGAGTTAGTTAATATTACAATTTCTTTAGTATATCTATTACTACTACGATAGTTATATAGATATCCGCCTTGTAAAATACGAGATTGAACCTTTGCGTCTGCTATATTGAGCATCGTTTCATATTCGTTTTTATCTGGAATAATAATATTACAATGTCGTTTCATATCACCTTTACACATCAATTGCATATTTCCCGGGACATTACCATTACAGTGTTCTTGCCATACCAAAACATCACTACCTTTTGATGGCAAATTATATAACACTGAAAATGGTAGGGCTAGTGAGTTAATAACGAAATGATGTTCCGTAATTTCAAGTTGCTTGATAAAAAATAATACGAATGCGAGCTTTGAAGGGAAAAAGTAAGACTTCCCTTGCCAATCCAATATGACATCCGATGTTACAAAATTTTCATAAATCACTTCTTTACCTTCTGCTGTCATATATTTCTTCAAGATCGCTTTACGATTTAAATCGTAAACAGTTTGTGCAAATTTAATACCATTCTTAGAATAATAATCGACAAATCGGACACGTTGTTGGTCATCAAACCATTCGACACGACTAACAATTCTAGGGCGCTCTCCACTTTGATAAAATATTTTGCCTCGTAGACGTCCCATATCATTAATTGTAGCCGAATTGTTGTTACCTTTAATTTCCCAAAAAGCTGGTACAGTAACCTGATTAAAAAATCGTGGTTTCATATTTTCTGAATTATGATTATCTGCAAAAAATTGATACGGTGATATAACATCGTCCGGTAAAAAGCCGTTGTCATTGAGTACAATTGTTAAATCTTCCTCCAACTTACTGGCTTTAAAAGACTCATATAACTTTCGTGAATGATCGTTAAAGTAATCAAATAATTTAATCATGCAGCACCTCTTGAACTAATGTTTCCCATTTTAAAATAATATCTTGAGTCATAAATTGCTGTGCCACTTCATAAGAGATGTCATGTGGTGTCTGGGGACCATTGTTAAAATACATTACAATGGCATGAGCTAGTTTTGCGACAACATCATCCACACTATCTTCATCGGTATCAAAAGGTACCAAGTAGCCATTTTCCCCATCTCGAATAAAGGTTGGGTTACCATAATTCACATTTAATCCAATCATACCTAGTCCTGAGCCTACCGCTTCCATTAGTGTTAACCCAAAACCTTCGCTAGTTGATGCAGAAAGAAATAACTCATAATCATTATAAATTTCATCAAGTTTAACATGCCCTAGTAAACGAATATAATCTTGTGCGCGGTGTGTATCAATAATTTTACGCAGTCGCGTCTTCTCGCTACCTTCTCCATAAATATCAAATGTTAATTCTGGCACTTGTCGTTTAGCCACGATAACCGCTTTGACAAGCCAATCAATATGTTTCTCATTCGCTAAACGAGATGCACTAATCATCGCATATGGCTTTCTTGATAATGTTGGATATGATAATGCATCAATGCTTCCCACAGGAATAGTATAAACACGTGGGCGATAACCTTGATATTGCTCAAATTGTCGACAAACCATATGATTTTGAATATCTGTTGCTGTAATAAAGAAATCAATGTATTTAGCTTTTGAAAATTGATATTCATAATAATTGTTCCATAGTATATGCTGCTCACTCATCATATTATTACTATAATGATCAGCATGAATCACAACACCAACTTTACTATCACCTTTATGCTGCAAAACAGCCTGACCAATATCAGAAGCGCGGTCTAATATGACAATATCGTCTCGGGTTAAATTCAATCGTTGTAAAAAGTATGCAATAAATTCCGTTTTGTTATACAACACCGCATCTTCAAACACATATATAGAGCTGTCTCCATCAATATATTCGTTATAAGCGATGGAACCATCTTCATTATAGAATTGTCGCATATATAATTTCGCTTTATTATCAGCTGGTGCATAATACTCAGAAAATATACGCGTATAACTATAAAAATCTTTACGTACTAACATACTATTAATTACAAATTCTGCACGATCCACAACATCTTTTTGTTCATTTTGTAGATAACATGTTACAAATGATGATTTCCCATTAAAATATAGACGGACTATCTTACCATTTCTTTCTCTAAAACTAATTTCATGACCAAGCTCACGTTCAATGTCATCTAACGTGTACGTTGTTGGTGCTATAGAAATATCACTAAAATACTGATACAACCAAATAACTTCTTGATCTTTAAACCCAATGTTTTGCGTTAATGTCTGTATGTTCTCTGACTGTATAAAATCTAAAAACACAAATTTAGTGTCTTGATTTGTACGTCTCAATAATTTAGCACGGTAAGCTTGTGCATATTCAACACCGCTACTCGCCCAGCCTATACCAAAGTTTATATTATATATTGTCATGCGCTACCCCTTTTCATTTATGGAAAATGTATAACTGGCATACCCTCTTTATCAAATGTAATCATGCTTTGACAAATATTTTTCACCATTCTTTTTTTGATATTTCGTGTCATAACTTCAAATGAATCTAATGCAACTCTATGGTATTCAAAAATAGCGTTACGTTGCCCATTTTGTCGTTGATTAACGCTTGCTTTTAATTGTTGTAAATAGTCGACTTGTTCTAACCAACATGAATCAATTGCTTTCAAAAAGACTTTTTGAACGAAAATATTATAATAATATGCACTTTGCATGTTTTTATGATTCAAAGCTAATTGCTTTTCAAATTGCTCTAATAAAAATGTCACTACTGCTTGCTTATCTTTAAAATTAACACAAGCCACATCTTTATTAAATTGGAAACTTAAATTTTGATAAATATACTCGACAACACGCGATTTTGTTAGCACCTTTTCCTCATTTACAAACATTTCAAATACATCTTTAGCTAACGCTTTAAAATCTCGATTCTCAGCATCATCTATTTCTAAAACTCGATTGCGTTCCTCGTATACAAGATCTCGCTGTATACTAATGCTTTTTTCAAATTCATTAGCCATTTCACGAGCTTTAACCCCTTGTTCTTCCGAGATACGCTGCGCTTTAACTACAATTTGCTTAACTTTGCGATTAAACAAATTACTTTGCGATAATCGTTGTGCATCTAATGAATATAATTGATTATTTTCCGCTAAATTACTATCGCTCCATCGCTTAACTAAATAATCATCTAGTGAAATATATATACAAGATGATCCCGGATCCCCTTGTCTACCAGAACGACCACGTAATTGCCTGTCTACACGGCTATTTTCCATATGTTCATGAATAATAACAGCTAATCCACCTAATGCTTCGACACCTTCACCAAGTTTAATATCTGTGCCTCGACCTGCCATACTAGTCGCAACAGTCATGGAACCAATTTGCCCTGCTTCAGCTATCATCTGCGCTTCTTTTGCAACATTTTGCGCAATGAGTAAATTATTAGGAATATCCATTTGGAATAATACTTTCGAAAAGTATTCAGCCGCTTCAGCAGTTCTCGTTATGAGTAAAACCGGTCGCCCCGTTTCATGAAGTTCAACTATATCATGAATCATCGCGATGTTTTTCTCATCAACTGAACGAAACACTTTATCTGGTTCATCGATACGTTGAATCGCTTTATCAGTTGGTACTTGTACGACTATTTTTGAATACAAATCAAAGAACTCTGATTCGCCTAATTTTCCTGTAGCTGTCATACCTGAAAATGATTCAAAAAGTTTAAATAAATTCTGGAAGGTAATTGTTGCCATAACACTTTTATCTGTTGAAACCTCCATACCTTCTTTCGCTTCAATAGCTTGGTGAAGTCCAGCTTGCAACTTAGTTCCCAGTAACATACGACCTGTAATACGGTCAATTAAAACAATATCACCATTATATACAAAGTAATCGACATTAGATTCAAACAAATATTGCGCGCGCAGTGCTAGATTAATATTACGCACTAGGACCATCGCTTGTTCGCTATATAAATCTTCAACATTAAAGTATGATTGTGCCGCTTCAATACCTTGATTTAACAGCCATATTTCTTTTTTGGTCTTCTTCATTTTAAAATGCACGTCTTCAATCAATGTATCTACAAACTCTTTCACAATATGAAATAGATTTGATTGTAATCTTGGTGCGCCCGAAATAACTAATGGTGTTTGCGCAGCATCTAAAATGATTGAGTCCACTTCATCAATAATACCGTAATTTAATTGTGGTAAAAATTTCCCTTCCGCACTATCAGCCAAATTATCAATTAAATAATCAAAACCGAGACGTCCATTAGTTGTATATATAATATCATGTTCATATAAATTACGTTTTTCCCCTTTTTGATACTCATAATCCACAATATCAACAAAACCTAATGAAGCAGTTAAACCTAACCATTCATATAATGGTTGCATCTCTTCAAAATCTCGCTTCGCTAAATAATCATTCGTTGTAATTAAATATGTTCCTTTTCCCGAAAGAGCATTTAAATATAAAGGCATCGTTGCCGTTAATGTTTTACCTTCGCCTGTTTGCATCTCCGCAATGTTACCTTCATGCAATACAATCGCTCCGATTAACTGAACTTCTTTAGGATACATACCTAATACTCTCCAGCTCGCTTCACGTGCCACTGCATAAGCTTCAGGTAACAATGTATCTAGTGTATCAACTCCTGATGCTAAACGTTCTTTAAATTCTATTGTCTTTTGTTTTAACGCATCATCAGAATATGATTTAACTTCATCGCTCCATGTATTGATGCGTTTCACTATTTTTCTAATCGACTTTAGTCTTAATTCGTTTATCGTAACATCTAGTTTATGTTTCATTTACTTCCCCACCATTCAGTTTCGATACATCTAAGTAATCTAAAAATCGTACTGGATTCATTAAACGTGACATATAATTTAGATGTTTGTCTTGCTCTTCTTTAAAATAAACCTCGACATTTGTATCTTTTAGTTCATGATTTCCTGGGACATGTTCTGTAAGCCATCCTTTTAAATCATCATCTTCATGGCTTGTACGATACACTTTGCAACCCAAATGCTGAGCGACATAAGTTGCAAAAACATTTGACTTTGACCCATAACTAATCAAATTAATAGCCTTTAGGGTATCTTGACTTTGCAAATCATTCTTTAGTTGCTTAATATTTCCCTCGATATTGTCGTCCATCCAACGTTCAACGAGCCAAACATGACCAAACAGTTTCAAAAAATCATTCGAAATAGTTGGATAGGTGTCAGATGGTTCTGCAATAATGACATTGATCATATCATTTCCATATTGGTCATCGCCTATCTTCGTCACCCGCATGCTTTTATACTCTAAATCATCTTGATGCGTCATCTCTGTGATTGTTAAACATCTAAATATAAGACTCGTCGATGCTGCATTCATCATTTTTATTTTATAAGCATAGGCTTCATCAGGATATTGAATCGTAACACTATTTGACTTTACAATCTCAGTACTTAGTTTTGTGCCATTTTTATTATAAAAAATGATGATAAAATACACTGAACCAGCAGGCGTTGCATCAAAATCAAAATGCAATTTATAATGCTGTCCTCTACGCAAAATTGGTAAACTTGGCGCACTTTTATATTTTGAAAATTGCTTTAACATCAACCACTCATGAATCGGTAATCCAGAGGGCATCAAAGGATTTATAAAAGTCACTTCACCATTTGAAAATGATACTTTAGAGCCATACATAAATGTAGTTTGTGAAATATAATTCCAAGTAACTTTAAATGTTTTGTTTTTCAGCATGTTGAACTCTCCCAAACTTGTCTTCCAAAATAATGTTGTAAAAATTAACAAACCAACTTGCAATGGTAGGTGAATCATCATTATGTCGCCCAGGAATACTGCGATTCATCACTCTTGCTTGGTGTGCTGTCAATACAGGTAATAGCTCTTGAAATGCATGTGGATCATAATCATCATGTTGCATATATGCTATGGCAAAAACAGTTTGTGACAATGATTTCTTTTGAAATGTTTGCCAAAATTTTTGATTTAATGCCTGTATCGACGCTTGAGATGTATCACCTTCATTAGACACCAGGACGTCTAATGCTGTACCGAACTCTTCTGGTCTAAGTAATCGCATATGTTCAGCAATCGTTCCAATATTAACAAGTGGTTTACCAACAATAATTGCCTGAGGATTTAACTGAGCACCATAATACAAGGCACCAAATGAACCCATAGATAAACCAGATAATATTAATTCATGTGATTTAAAATTCAGCTTTTCTAATGTCTCGTCAATAACATTGATAATACCTTGTTCATATTCAGATGAACCGATATAAAAACTACCACCTTCAACACGAGGATCGCCGATAAGTAAAAACGGTGCATTCATACGTTTCATCATATAATATCCTTCGAAACCTTCCGCTGTTCGATAACCACTAAAATATACGTTTAGTGGCGGTTTCATATCACCAGGGTGGAAATAATAAATAAATTCCTGTCGTTGACTATCTACGAAACGACTACCACCAAGTAAAAATTGACCCATGTCTAATCTAGACCATCGTTTGTGTATAGGTCCTAAATGTACCGTCCCGTTCCCACGCGCCTTAACAGTTACACTTATATAAGCATCAAATGGTTTCGCAGGTATCTCTAAAGGACTGTCTAACATATCATCAGTCAATACGATTTGTTCAATTAATGCACCATCAGCGCCAGTCTGAATCAATCTAAATGTATATTGCAACTCGACCGCACCATCAATATCAAATTCTGGCCATATTTGAATGACTTTATCTTTATCGTAAACGAGATTATTTTGCCAAGATGCGATAGGTTTAAATTCTTTCCCAAATTCTCCACTCAATGTGAGCTCTGAATTACCTTGGTAAACGACATCTCCTTTAAAATTCGGATGCACAAGTGCTAACTTAGGAGAAACCTTATCTCCATACTGTCCTGAGAAGCTAACTGCCTCTAATTTATTATTACGTTCTTCAATATTCCGGTAATGTAATGGTTGAACAACGTATTTTTGGACATTTTCGTCTTGTTCATATTCAACTGACCAAAATGATTCATCAACATACGTATTGTATGGTTCGCTTATCATTTGTAATAAATTCGTTAATGTCTCCGAGTATGGTGCTTGAATATAGATAAAATCAAAGCGCCCTTCTGCTTCAACAATCGCTTCAATAGCCTCTACATAACCACTATCAAATTCAAACAATCCAATATCGAAGTAATCCCAACTCACACCTTTTTTGTGTTGAAAAATAGGTTCTAAATCGTCTCCTCCAATTTGCAAAACTCTAAATTTACGTGGCATCATTTTCACCTTCTATTAACTCATCGAGCTGATTAATAATATTCTTAGAAGCATATGCATCTATTAATTTTAAAGAATAGGCGTACGCATAATTCCAATTTTTCAAATAAAATAAATAATAATTTAACGCATCATCTAATTCATCAACTGTATTTATAATACGGCCATTGTCATAATCAGAGACGTAATCTGTTTGTTGACCATTAATTTGTGGAATCCCAGCGCTAATTGCACTAATTTGTAAATACAAATCAGGTTCTTTTGACATATCTATCACAAGTCGCAACGTCCGCAATGCTTCTACAACATCATGTTCAGCATGTATCGTCTTAACAGCAATGATGTCATCTTGATCTTCAGGTGTCATTAATGCTGAAACATTAACATCCGCATTCTGTTTAGCTTGGTATTCCTCATTTACCGACGTAATACATTCACGAAGCCACATCGGTATGTCATTTTGATGGCGCGATAATAAAATTAAACGGTAATAATCTTCCTGTGCGATATAATCCACAAGTCGTTGCATCATTTGTTGCAAATCAGCGTCACTCATACCATCTATCCATACACCTATAAATGTTTCCATCAATTGACTACTTATATTAGGTGATTGTCTCGTTTCAAATGGTGTGATTCGAATCATTGTATTCTCCCGCTGATACTTCTCTTGATGACTAATTAAATCACGTTCTAGTTGCACACTATCAACAATTAAATGGGCATTCTTTACGATAGATTGATATTCCTCATCTGACACAGTTTCATTTCTATTTTTAAAAAATGAATAACTTAATGATTTCGCTGGAATATGATTGGCTATTTGTCGATTGTGCCTAGCATCTGAAGCCACAATCACATGATCATCTTCATGTATTTGTTGTGCAATCATTGCTTGAAATTTTTCTTCAATTAGTTGAGCCATATTGTTATATTCTGTTTGTTGATAGTGATGTTGATATCTTTTTGAAACAGTGACTCTGCCATTTTTCAAATCTTCATGAAGTACACAATCTCCATTAATCGTTAAATATTCTTGGTAAGAAGCCTCTCCCTGATCATCAAAATAACGTATCGCTGATAAATAACCTCTGTCATCAAAAATATAACGCCGTTGTAACTGATCTCTTTCAAATTCTTCAAACCAAATTGAATACCCTTCTTGACTAAAATAAATATTTGTATAGGTCTGTTCACTCGTCACACATTTTAATAAATACGGTGTGTACACAAACTCAACATCATCCGGCCATTTTAAGTGATGATAATTAATCGCTTGTGGCGCATGGTGACTGAATCCTTGAATTTCATCAAACACAGACGAATACTTTGTCTCATATAAGTCATATCGATGTAAAAATGTTCTTAAATTTGGTGCATGATTGAGAACAATCAGTTGATAATCTAAGTCATTTTCAAGGTGCATTCCCATTAAACTAATCATATCGTCAAATTCCGTCTTATTTTGTAGTTGATAATACGGCACAGTCGTGTCTTGCCACCATCGTTGGTCATCGTACCAAGCTGGAATAAAGTATTTCATAATTACCTCCTTACCAATACTGGTTTAAAAATGGCTTATATTTATCAAAATATAAATATGTACGAATTGTTTCTGCAATATTAATACTGATGTAAACTAATACAATCAGTTGTACTGAGAAATAAATTTCAGTAGATAAATGCGGTACAAACAATGTGAAATAAAGCGGTATACCAATAATGACTGTAACTAATGCCAATCCAAACCAACATACGCGTCGTGCTTGATAATTTAAATAACGTTCTGTATCCTTACCAGGTTTAACTCCTGAAAAATAATTGCCACTCTTTAAGAAATCTTTGGATTTTTGTTTAGTATTGATTAAAAATCTCGATAAAAAATAACCCAATAACATTTGAATCACTAAATATACTGAAATACCTACTGGACTATCAAATGTCAGCATTGGCATGTCATCTGATATGCTTTTATTAAACATAGATAAAATAAAATGAATGCCACTTTTTAAGAAAACAAAAGCTGAAATACTCATCATTAAAGTAATACTGCCTGCAGGGTTAACTTTCCAAGATAAATAAGATTTCATATTTGTTGCGGAAACGTTCATTAAATCGATATATGGTATTCTCACTTCTACTAATTCAATAAATAATAAGATAAACAATGTGATTATCACAAGGATGATTAACAACGCAATCACAATATGACTTGCATCTATATATTCCATTTTTTGATGCATCATTGATTTAATAATACTAACCATTACAATCGGCATTGGTCCTGCGATGCCGTAGCGACTATTTTTGTCAGCTAACCAAACTAATAACATCGTTCCAGTAACCAAAATCAATATTGTTAAGTAAATATTGTCTTGATGAACACGTTCTTTCGAAACATATTCATGAATCACAAAATAACTTTGAATAACACTTAAAATTAATGTTAAGATGCGCTCTTTATAATGCTTCTCAAGACTTGTTTGTTTCATGTATTTATCCATATTCCGATAAGAAATCAGCATCAAGATAATCATTGATGTTAACCACGGACCTAATCCTAAAGTGAAAATGTTTAAAGTATTAACGTCTCCACCCATATTAGAAATAGCTATTTTAAAAAATGACTCATGTTTTACTTGCATATCGTTATAGGAAACGATGGAAATGTTTGTGCCTAATATATAAATAAACAAGATAAAACATGTGTATAGCATACGTTTATATATAATTTTATATTCGTATTGTTGTAAAAGTTTTAACATGTTGCACCTCTTTTATATCAAAAACATTAAAAAGACTAAGGGTTCATCACTAATTATTAAAATCCTATATCGATTTTTCTAGTGATTGGTGCCTCAGTCTTTTTAATTTTAGCCAGCTATAAATTCAATTTATGCTTGAGAATCATCTTGATCATTTTCATCTTTCTTTTTCTTTCTCTTCATTAAACCTAAACCAACTAATAATGTCATAACGCCACCTAGTAATCCATTTTGTTTTATTGAGTCACCTGTATCTGGCAATCTTTTTTCACTTTGTGCTGGTGTGCCATTATGTTTAGTCACTTCAGATGTTGCACTTAATGTAGACTGAGATTCACTCGTGCTCGTTGTTGCTTCACTTGATAAGCGAGATGTGCTCGTGCTGTGAGTATGATGCATACTCATTGAGTCTGACGGATGCATTGAGTTAGATTCAGATGTACTTGTTGAGCCGGACATACTTGTTGATGTTGAGTCAGAAATGCTTTGTGAACCAGACATAGATGTACTCAGTGATTCGGATGTGCTTGTCGAATCGGATGTGCTCAATGACGTTGATGTGCTTGTTGACACTGATTCTGAGTCACTAATTGATGTTGAGTCGGATTTGTCTTGTGACATTGAAACACTCGATGAATTAGATTCACTCATTGATGTTGAGTCAGATACGCTCGTTGAACCTGAACCAGACGTACTTAATGATTCAGATATGCTTGTTGAAGTTGAACCACTTGTTGAGTCCGATGTACTTGTCGATGTCGAGTCTGAATCTGATGTACTCAATGATTCTGAGTCACTGATAGAAGTTGAATCACTTGTAGATTCTGATTCTACTGTACTTTGTGAACCACTGATACTTATTGAAGTAGAATCACTGATACTGTCTGATGTTGATAATGATGTCGACACCGATGTGCTTTGTGATGACGATGTACTAGCACTCATTGACATTGATGTTGATATCGATGTACTTAAGGAACCAGATGCACTTGTACTTGTTGACTGGCTTTGTGACATTGAATCACTTAATGATGTAGATGTGCTTGTTGAGCTCGAGTCACTTACACTTGTTGAACCTGATATTGAGTCACTTAAACTTGTCGATGTTGAAACTGATACGCTTCCGCTCATTGAGTCAGATGTTGAAAGTGATGTACTCGTTGAATTTGATCCACTGATGCTAGACGAATCACTTGTAGACATTGAGTCGCTTTCTGATGCACTGATGCTCATAGAGTCAAATTGACTATTACTTGTTGAGCTTGACTGCGAATCGCTCACACTTGTTGACGTTGATTCTGATCCACTCATACTTTGCGAGCTACTCAATGATTTTGAATCACTTAATGAATCCGAAGTGCTAAGACTTGTGGAACCACTTAAAGATATTGATCCACTTAATGAGTCGGAGTCACTTGTACTAGTAGAATCACTCATTGATATTGAATCACTTAGCGAGGTAGACTCGCTTACGCTTTCTGAACCACTTAATGATGTTGAGGTACTCAATGAACCAGATGTACTTGTTGAAGTCGAACCACTTGTTGATTTTGAATCACTTAATGAATCAGATTCACTCACGCTTTCTGAACTTCTTAGTGACGTCGATACACTTAATGATGACGAATCGCTTGTGCTTACTGAATCGCTCATCGATTGTGAGCCACTCAATGAACTTGACTCGCTTACACTTTCTGATTTTCTTAATGACGTTGAGACGCTCAATGAGCCAGAATCACTGACACTTGTTGAGCCACTCATCGATTTAGAGTCACTTTCAGAATTAGATTCACTTACACTTTCTGAATCATTTACAGATTCTGACATACTTTGTGAATCAGATATGCTTGCGCTCATTACTTCACTAGCCGATGTTGATGTACTTGTCGAATCACTTAACGATATAGACACACTCATCGAACCAGATGTACTCGCACTTGTTGAGTCTGATGTTGAATCACTAACACTATCAGATAATGACGTTGAATCACTCATACTTGTTGATGTACTTGTTGAAAGCGACATACTTTGTGAATCACTAGTACTTGTACGCATCGAAGTACTAGTTGAAGCTGATGTACTACGAGAGTCACTTGTTGATGTTGATGTACTTGCTGATCCTGATGCACTTGTACTTCTTGATGTGCTTTGTGAATCGCTTAATGATGTTGATGTTGAATCGGATTCACTTGTACTTTCTGATGTTGAGCCAGACTCTGATGTACTTACCGATGTAGATAAACTTGCAATGGTCGACATGCGGTTTGAAGTTGATGTACTTAGCGAATCACTTAATGATGCTGATGTGCTTTGTGAATCGGATTCACTGCTTTGCATTGACGCAGATGTTGAATCACTTAAAGATGTTGACGACAAATCGGATTCACTTGCGCTTGCTGAGTTACTGAGCGATGTTGACGTACTTGCTGATCCTGAGTTACTTGTACTTGTTGAGTCACTGAGTGATGTTGACGCACTTTCTGATGTTGACTCACTTGCACTTGTTGAGATACTTTGTGAATCAGATTCACTCTCTGAACCACTTAATGACGCTGATGTGCTTACCGAACCTGATTGACTCGTACTTTTAGATATACTTGTTGAATCGCTTAGTGACGTTGATGTCGATGTGGATTCACTTTGGCTTGTTGACTGACTTGTATATGATGATGTGCTTTGTGAATCGGATTCGCTCGTGCTTGTACTTGTTGAGTTTGAGGCACTTTGGCTTGCTGAGTTTGAGTCTACTCCGCTTTGATTCATTGAGGCACTTAGTGACAATGATGTACTCGTTGAGTCAGACAAACTTGTACTCGTTGACGTACTTGTACTTCCTGATGTTGATTGAGACATACTTATGCTCATTGATGTTGAATCGGATTTACTTTCACTTGTGGAATCACTTAATGATGTTGACAAACTTGTAGAGTCAGACAAACTTGTACTCGTTGACATACTCAGTGATGTTGAAACACTCTCGCTCTTAAACGTTGACGTTGATTCACTGATACTTGTCGATGTTGAAATGGACGTACTACCACTTGTTGAATTACTTAATGATGTTGATGTGCTACCAGATTCTGATGTACTGTCTGATAATGACGTACTCTCACTTGTCGAACTACTCACTGACTCTGATGTTGATTCAGACGTACTTTCACTTAATGATTCACTTAAAAAGGCAGATGCACTTTGTGATTCTGAATCGCTAGTACTATTTGATTCACTTAATGATATAAACGTGCTCTCTGAAGCAGATATTGCTTCACTTATAGAGTCGCTCGTTGACGTTGATTCACTTATTGAATCAGACTCTGATGTACTTAAGCTTGTGGAATCACTCATAGATGTTGATGTACGTTCTGAATTACTTGTACTTAACGATGTCGAAGTACTTACCGAACCAGATGTGCTCGTAGAAGCACTTTGTGATATTGATTCACTTGATGCAGTTGATGCTGATTTGCTATCACTCGTTGAATCACTAAACGACGTTGATATGCTCATTGAATCGGATTGACTTGCACTCATTGAACCAGACGTACTTTGTGATTCCGAAGTACGTACTGAAGCACTTGTCGACGTTGATGTACTTGTTGAACCTGATTGACTAGTACTTTGTGATAATGACTTACTATCAGAATCAGATGTACTTTGTGAATCACTTAATGATTCTGATGTACTACCTGACTGAGACGTGCTCATTGAACTACTTACGGACATTGATTTACTGTCTGATGCAGATAATGACCCACTTGTACTGATAGAGTCACTTACTATCTCTGAAGTACTCATCGATTTTGAATCACTTGTACTTAATGATATTGATGTACTTTGTGAATCTGATTTGCTTGTTGACGCACTTTGAGAGTTGGCTATGCTATTTGAAATACTGATAGAGTCCGAGGTGCTAGCTGACTCGCTCAATGATGTTGATGTACTAATTGCATTCGATGTACTGTCACTTAATGATGCTGATGTACTAGACGACCCTGATATACTCGTTGATAAGCTTTGTGACTTAGACAAGCTTCCTGATGTACTCATACTTAATGAGTCACTGAGTGATGTTGATGTACGCAATGAATCAGATGTACTTGTTGATAGACTTTCGGATTTTTCAGTACTGCTAGAGTTTGAAATAGAATCGCTTAATGATGTTGATTTACTAGCTGAATCCGACATGCTTGATGATACACTTTGTGAATTCACTAAACTTGTGCTTGTTGAGCTTGATACACTATTACTTTCAGATGTGCTTAATGACTTAGATGCACTCACAGAATCAGATAGGCTTACACTTGTCGATTTCGAGGTACTAGCTGATGTAGATACCACAATCGATCCTGATGTACTCGTTGATGCACTTTGTGAGTCAGCTTTACTTGTTGACACACTTTGAGATTGTTGTGTACTTCCTGATGTTGATACGGAATCACTCATGCTATTTCTTGTTACTTCATATTTAAAAGTTGTCGTCGTTTTGTTACCGCTCGCATCTGTAGAAACGATTGATATAGTACTTGTACCAATGTTTGTTGGTGTACCACTAATAGTATTATTTGTACTATCAAATGTTAGTCCGGATGGCAATCCAGTCACTGTATTCGTCACCGCATTTCCACTGTTATCTTGCGTAGCAATTTTAATCGGGGATATTGGTGAATACACTTCTGATGATTGATCTCCTATTGGTGTCACTGTTGGTGCTGTCGTATCCACAACATTTATTGTAAAAGTTGTCGTCGATTTGTTATTTGCTTGGTCAGTAGACACAACTGTCACTGTTGATTGACCAATTTTTGTTGGTGTCCCAATGATTGAATTCGTTGCACTATCGTAACTTAATCCGCTTGGTAATCCTGTAACTGTATTTGTCACAGTCCCAGTACCATTATCCGTTGTAGTCAATACAATAGGATTCATTGTTTTACCCACTTCTATGGTTTGATTGCCTACAGTTACAGTTGGTGCTTTTACATCAGTAAAATAATATGTCACTGATTGTCCAGCATTCGTCATTTTTACAGTTTTATTTGTATCATTATAAGTTGACGCATATGAACTATCGACGGACGTGTAGTTATATCCTTTAGCAGTCAATGCAGATTGCTGATTATCGATTGTCACGACTTGATCAACATTTCCTGAATATGTTTTTGGTGGAATAATATCTTTACCTGTTGTTACATCAACGTATCTCACTTGTGTAACAGCAGACTCTGTATATTCGAATGTTCCAAATTGTACTTGTTGTAAATTTGTCGCGCCACCTGTTGAGGCTGTCATTGATAATGAAAAGTTGGTCGTACCACTTTTCGCAATCCAATCTGAAATATTACGTGTCCATGTTTGACCTGCATATTTGACAGTCATAACCTTTGTATCACCATTATAGTTAATATCAAAATCTTGGAACGTGTTATTTGTAGGTTGAACATTTAACTTCGCAGCATTATCAGCTGTTGAACTTGATGTATACGTTGTCGCAACACCATAACTATCTGTTGTTACAAATGCACCAAACGCACCTCCACCAGCTACATTAGATGGGTCAGCATTCGCCTTTGCAGCTGAATTTGGTTTAGATGTATTGTGATACGTATCCAATTTGAAGCCAAATGCGTTACTTAAGCCACCAATACCTACTGCGGCACCGTTTAACCCTGTTTCACCTAATACACCTGGTGAAAAGGCAAAACCGATACCATCTCCACCATTTCCATGCCCTTCATATTTGTTACCTAAATTTACTTTTCCAGAAAAATGAAAACTCTTATTAGAGTCAATACGTGTTCCTAATGTAATAGCACCTTTTTGGCTGTATGCATCCTGTGTTAACGTCACAATACCGGTACTTTGATCATAGGTAGCATTACCTGACGTTGTCATATATTGTTTTAAGTTATCTTTATTAACTGTAATTGTATTAGCAGTTACTGCGGTTGTCGTCGCTGCTGACGCAAATGTTGACATAGCTAAGCGACTGAAAGTTCGAAGTTTTACTGGTGCGGTGCTAGTTGACGTTGTGCTAGTTTTGTTTAAGTTGACCGAAGATGGCGTTGTGCTTTGTGAAGTGTTATTTGATGCAGTACTTTGATTTGTTGATGTATTAATTGGTTGTTCTGTACTTGAAGTTGAAGCTACAGATTTAGTATCAGAACTTGATGTAGTATTCTTTGAGGATGTTGATTCTGATGTAGATGTCAATTTCTCTTGTTGATTGCTTGTACTATTAGTTGTCGAAGTGACCTTTTCAGACTTTTCACTTGAGACTGTGTCACTATTTGATGTTTGTACCGAACTACTATTTTTCGTTACACTTGTGGAATCGGCTGTTGATGTTGATGCTTCGATTGTCGTTGAGTTTTGATTACCTACTGTTTCACTTTGTGTGTTTAATTCAGAAGTTAATGGTGCATCAGAAGCCGCAAAAGCTTGCTGGTCATGCAACATATTTACCGTGAATGCACCACCAATAACCGCCGTAGTTTTCAATCCGTATCCCGTCATTTTTTTACTAATGCTTTGATTATCTTGACTCACTAAACTATGACTAATAAATGGTAGCCCCATAATTTTGAACATTTCTATTTCTTTAATTCCGGATTTTACCCAATTTTTTCCAGATTTATAAAGTCTTACTCTTGTTTTTTCGTTTGCTAAGCTGTCATGAAATGCTTTCTGTCTTTTACTCATGTAATAACTCCTTGTATTATCTTTACATTCATTAGATTATAATATATGCCACTATTCAATTTAATACAACTCTTTTTTGATACAAAAATACTCATTTTTTTAAAATTTGTAAAAATTCATTTTTATTCGTCTAAATGTAATCGTTTTCATATTTTTAAAATTACTTTTTCTCGTTTATGCGTATAATCTTTTTTTATATAAATTTGGCTAATTGGCTTTATGTTTAATCATTATAATTGTTTCGTTTTTAAAATAATTATTGTATTAATATATCTATACCATCCACCTTTTATTTATAAATAGTTAATTTACAACTAAACGATAAATATTATATGCAAAATACATCTTTAATATTAAAGTAATACCAATATTTTTTCAATAAACCTAGTGTAATATATGTGTAATTCTAAAAGATTCTTCTTTAAAAATATAAATACCACGACATATTGCTTTAACATTTTCATTTATAAAGCGAAAAAATGCATCGCTACTAAGTTGAATGTTTAGTAAGGATGCATTGAATTCACTAAAATGATTAAATTACTTATATCTTTTCATCTGATTGATTATCGAAATTTCTTCCTTCTAAACCTGCTAACTCTTCTTTAGAAGCTGCAGGTGCTTTCATTTCAAATATCTCATTCACTACTGTGTAATCGTAATATCCTAATCTGGCAATAGGTTTAATCGACTTAATGTCCAATTTACCATTATCAAGAATAACCTTATCGTCAATATGAACTTGGGCAACTCTTCCTATAACAATATCTACGGTAGATACTGGATCTCCAGTTGGAATACGAATCGTTTGAACGTACTCACATTCAAAATGAACTGGCGATTCTTTTACACGATATCCTGGAGCTTCTATACATTTTTCCTTTGTTACACCTGCAAAATTAAATTCATCCTCTTCTGGTGGCAATGCTTTCGATGATAAATTAACTGCTTCTCTTAAATCATACGTTGCCATATTCCACACAAACCAACCTGTCTCTTCAGCATTTTTCACTGTATCTTTACGTTCGTGATCACCAAGAACGGATTGATTTGCTGCGAACATAACCATAGGCGGATCCCAAGTTAAGTTTTGATACTGACTATAAGGCGCTAAATTATCTTTCCCATCTTTCGATACAGTAGAGATCCACCCTATTGGACGTGGTACTGTACTACTTTTAAATGGGTCGTGCGGTAAACCATGACTTCTTACACCTTGTTTTGGCGAATAATTCATACTATCTTCACCCCTTATAAGTAATTACATTTAAGGTTACGCCCTCTTTACATAAGCGTCTAATATAAATAAACAATTTATTTATAAGTAGAAACTATATATGACGTGGTTGCTTATAATTTGCGTTCTTGATTCGAAAAATTCAGATAAGGATTTATACAATTAATATTTATGATATCTTTTGTAAATTTAATTAATTATAGTTACTTCAATCATGATTAGTTTATAATAATAAAGTGAAATTGAAAAAGACAGCTATTATGCGATGAGCGAAAAACTTCAAGTAAAACAAGAATTTAACGGCGTTACAAGGCAATACTTGAATTTCAGAACAGATAGTATCGATGATCTGGATAAGTTCAAAAAAGAATTCAAACCTGTTATGCACTTAAAAGGTGATGCATTCAATCAACAGTTACAATCTTTGATTAACAAATATCCACAAATACAAAAAAATATGAAATCAGAGTTCATTGCTTATTATGATAAAGAAAAAAATAGAGAAACAGTAAAAAACTATGCTTGGAACCTTCAAAAATCTATAAATGACATTATGCAATCATATCCTAGCACAAAATTTGTACAGTTTTATAAAGATGATGTTTCCCCGTCAATGGTAGATGGAAATGGCCGTTTAAAATCGGATACTAATGTAATTTCCATCGAGGGAGGAAAGTATGATGAGAACAAATGATCATATAACCGATTTAGATGCTATTGAGTTAAGTAGCGGTTGGAATTACAATTCGAAATTGGAGACTGGCAAAAATGCACTACTATCAGATAGCCTTTTAAGAGATATTAAAGTATTAAGTTCTAATGCTAAAGGCGACGCTGACATACTAGAAACAGAACTTCGTGCTGTAATAAACGCAATGTCTCAAAACGAAGGTAAATCTGTTGATGCACTTAAAAATAGTACCGCTTCTCTAAAAAACAATCTAACCAAATTAAAAGAGCAACTCGACAAAACTACACATTAATTTCATACATTTTGAGTGAACAGAATTATATTTCCATAGCAAACATTCCTAAACTACACATACGTTACATAATTGATTCATTTTTATAGAAACGGGTAAAAATGATAAAGTAATCATCTTTCACAAAAAATCAAATATTGGGAGGAATTAAATATGATTTTGCGTTACGCAACGAATTTAAAACTTGCGAAAGAGCTATACCAAGCCAGTAAACCTAAATTGCAAGAAGATAAGGGTATGATTGAACTGTTTGAACATACTTTTGGCTTGCAAAAAGAACTTGTAAAATACGTCGGCATTGCAGAAGCAACTACTGCTGCTTTATACTCAGCTAGCTTTATCAATAAAAACATTTCTCGCCTTGCATCACTATCAACGATAGGCATTTTAAGTGTAGCTGCTTACAAACATTTCGAAGCTGGCCAAGGTAAAAAAGGTGCACAACATGCATTAAATTTATTAGGTCTTGCTACTTTAAGTTTACTAGATACATTTTCTTGTAATAAAAAATAGTCTTCATTTTAGAAGCACATACTTTAGCACCTGTGTACTTTTGATTCAATTCATAAACGGTATACCGCTATAGCATGTGTTTTATTATTTTTCTGGTCTCTTTATCGTAAATATTCCCCCTAATTTAGCATAATCATTTCCGGCTAAACGAGAAACAGCCTGTAATGCGTGTGGATTGATTTTAAAATCACCCTCATAAATACTGTCATCAATATGATAAGTTACAATTTCACCTATTATTAAATCAGCCCCATCTAATACATCTCCAAGCAATATCATTTGCGATAGTTTACATTCGAATCTCATTTTCGCATCTTTAATTCCTGGCGTCTTAATCGTTGTAGATGTTAAAAGTGATAATTCTGTACGACTCAACTCACTGTCACCATATGCTAACGGCGCTGCAGTCTCATTAATATCTTGAACATTATCTTCGTCTGTAATATGCACAACAAAGTCTCCAGTCCGTTCTATATTTAATGCAGTATCTTTTCTCTTACCTCCTGCACGTTGAACTGCAATAGCAATCATTGGCGGATGATTATTAACAATATTAAAAAAGCTAAATGGTGCTGCATTTACTGATGCATCTTGATTTAATGTTGTAACAAAAGCTATAGGTCGTGGAATAATTGAACCAATTAATAATTTATAGTTTTCTCTAGCAGTTAATGATTGTGCATCAAACGTATACATAATACCTACCTCTTTTCTAAGTATATCTAGGTATTTCTCCGATTTTGGTTAATTTAAACATCTATTCTCCTCTGAAAATCACTTGTATTTATTTAGCAAATCTTTTGAAATATGACACATATGCATATCTTCTGGATATTTTTCCAAATGTTGCTGATGTTCTTCAGCACTTTTAATGTAGTTAGACAGCGGTAAGACTTCCACTGCAATTTGATCTCTGTCTTTACGTCGTTCAATGAACTGACGCGCTTCAATTAAGTGGTCATCTACACAACTATATAAACCCGTTCGATACTTTTCTCCAATATCATTTCCTTGTTGATTCACACTGTAAGGATCAATGATTTCAAATAAATAATTCATAATGTCTGTAATTGTTAACATACGATCATCGAAATGAAGTTTGACACATTCAGCATAACCATCATACGGACCGTCTAATTTAGAGCTTCTTCCATTTGCTCTTCCTGCTTCTGTATGTATAATTCCAGGTATTGTTGCAAAAAATGCTTCAACACCCCATAGACACCCTCCTGCTACATAAACAACTGCCATATTTACACCTCATCATCCTTTTTTATATTTTTAACAAGGTTATACCATTTAATACCGCCATGACATGATTCTGATACACCTTCATTACGATACCCATATTTTTCATAAAATGAAATTAATGATTCTCGACATGTTAACGTTACACCATGTCGATGATGATTCTTAGCAAGAGTTTCAAAATAGTTTAGTAAGCGACCTGCAATACCCTGACCTTGATAATTTGGTGCTACAACAAGACCTAACACACTAATATAACCACCTTCACTATTATTTGTGGAGACATTTTTAAATAAATCATCGCTAATGTAACGCTCTTTTATGACTGGACCGTTGATGTATCCAATTACTTCATCATTCTTTTCAGCTACAATAAAAGTTTCTTGAATTTGTTCAATTCTCAATTTCAATGCCTCTGGTGTTGCAGCTTCTTCCGGTGAAAAACCAATATTTTCAAGTGCAATAATTTGATCTAAGTCCTGCATGATTACTTTTCTTAATACCATAAAAACACTTCCTTAGCCCTATATATCAAAAGTAATACCTTCATCTTTATATTCATTATTTTCAAACTACCTTCACTATAAAAAACGAGTCTTTTTATTGAAAGCCATTCGCCTTAATCAATTAGACAAGTTGTATTATACGAATTAGTAAATAATCATGATTATAATTCATTTTAAGCATACTCAAAAAGACTGGTACATGTATACCAGTCTAATTCGAAAAAATATATTTAGTTAAAACCATTTCAAAAACGACTTCACTTTTCCTGGCTTAGTCGGTCTGTCTAAATAAACAAAATTATCATTGATTACTGAACTGGCATTTCGAAGTAATGCTTCAATATCATTCGAATATTTCTTCAATTTATGATTGTGAAATAATTCTTGCATCAAAAATGGTCTTTGGTCACATGAATGTGCATCTGAAGCTACAAAATGAGCCAAATTACATTCTATAAATTGTAATGATAACTTTTGAATGTTTTTACCAAATCCACCAACTAAAGAACTCGATGTTAATTGACTCAATGCCCCATTTGCAACCAATTCATATAATATTTCCGGATTTTTGGCGATACTTCTATTTCTTTCAGGATGTGCAATGATTGGTATGTAACCTCTCGATTGTATTTCAAAAAACAATTGTTTTGTATAATGTGGTACTTCGCCCGTTGGAAATTCAATTAATAAATATTTCGAACGATTAATACCTTGAATACTACCATTATCTAAGCCTTTCAGAATCGAATCTGTAATTCTAATTTCTTGCCCGGGAAATAATTTAATATCCAATGCTTGAACTTCTGGATGCGTTCTTAACTCCGCCAATTTCACAAGCACTTGTTGAAATGTATTATCATATCTCGGATGCAAATGATGAGGTGTCGCTACAATACTTGTTACACCTTCATCCTTAGCTTGCTTTAATAGTGCAATACTCTTTTCAATTGTTTTAGGACCATCATCTATATCAACTAATATATGGTTATGAATATCAATCATGATTCATCAGTCCCATAATATGCATAGTAACTAGCACTTTTATCTTTAGGCATTCTATTTAAGACTACACCTAATAATTTAGCACCTGTTGCTTCAATAAGTTCTTTTCCTTTTTTAACTTCATCTTTATTATTATTTTCCGAATTAACTACGTAGACAACATTGCCGGTAAACTTTGAAAATAATTGCGCATCTGTAACTGTGTTCACTGGTGGCGTATCGATAATTACAAAGTTATAATTCATCAATAATGTGTCATACAAATTTGCAAATGCCCTTGATGTAATTAACTCTGACGGATTCGGTGGGATTGGCCCAGACGTCAAGACGTCTAAATCTTGAATTTCAGTTGAGATAATACTGTCTTGATAAGTTGACCAATTTAGCAATAAACTTGATAGGCCTTCATTGTTTGGCAAATTAAAAATATAATGCTGCGTAGGTTTACGCATATCCCCGTCTACGATTAGTGTTTTATAACCTGCTTGCGCATATGCAACTGCTAAATTTGCTGCAATTGTAGACTTACCTGCGCCTGGTGCCTCTGAAGTGATTACAATGCTTTGAACTGCACTGTCAGGATTTGCAAACATAATATTTGATCTTATGCCTCGAAATTTCTCGCTAATAGGTGACTTTGGTTGTTCATGGACAATTAAACTTGATGTACTTCTTCGTGTATTCGTCATGGTAATTCCTCGTAAATTAAAATTTTTGTATTGAACCTAAAATAGGTAATCCTAGTTGCGATTCAACATCTTCTTCTGTCTTAATACGCTTATCTAATAATTCTTTTAAGAAAATAATCAATATTGCTAAAACAATACCAACAATAATGCTGATAACTAAGTTGACAGATACTATTGGAGATACTTTTACAGCATTATCATGTGCTGAGGAAAGTATCGTAACATTATCAACACTCATAATTTTAGGCATGTCATGAGCAAAAACTTTAGATATTTTATTAACAATTTTGTCAGATTCAGATTTATTCCCAGTGGTAACTGATACAGTAATAATTTGAGAGTTTGTTTGATTGGTTACTTTTAAAAATGAATTCAACTCAGCTGTTGAATACTGACCATCAAATTCTCTAGATACTTTATCTAGAATTCTAGGACTTTTGATAATTTCCGTATATGTATTAACAGACTGCAAACTACTTTGAACATTTTGGAAAGCTAAATCACTTGAGGACTTTTTCATGTTCACTAATATTTGAGTAGAAGCAGTATATTTGTCAGGCATAACAAAAAAGGTTAATGCCGCACTTACTACAAGACATATTGCCGGTAAAATAAGCAATAATTTAATATTCTTCTTTAGAATATTTAATAGTTTTACTAAATCAAACTTTTCTTTCATGGTTTCCTCCACATAATCAATCATTGTATTCATTATGTATGTTTTATAAATCGGACAATTATATCTAGTTTAACGACCACAAAACATACACAACTACATTTTCTCTAATTATTTATATAAATATTTTATCGTTTAAAATTATATCATGATTCTCTGCCATTATGTATAACTTATTTATATTTTTGCACAAGATATAATATTGTCCAACTTTAAATATCCAAACCTATTAATAATAAAACTAGATACCATCGTACTCTATCATGGCTTTCTTATAATCGAGTAGAAGCATCATCATTACTTGATTATTTGCTCTTTACAACACCGAGCGTGCCCGTACTCGGTAATTCAATACCTTGCGTAACCCGTCACTGTGAGTTGGGTTAATGATAATAAAGCCCACACCTTTTAAAAAGATGTGGGTAATTTATATAATTTTTATTTACATTTTTAACTTATAAAAAAAAGCGCCTATGTCATGATTTACCATCACATAGGCGCTTATCAATAAATTATTACTTATTACTTTCCATTTCATCTAATTTATGCGGATTTCCTGTAATTAGATGACAACTTATTCTTTTCAGGGGAACATTACACTTTTATAATATGTTCAAAGACAAACTTAACCATTCACAAATATAAAGAATAATATTATCAAATCATTGAACAAATCGTATTTTGCAACAATTGATATTTATATTAATGTATTGCATTTAATTTATAAAATTCATATACATCTTAATATTCTCAATATCGATTTGTATTGTCAACTTTATATAGATTTAAAAAAATAATCTCATGTCTTTTTTTACAAAAGTAAGTTAATTATTACAAACTAGTAACAAAAATTATTTCTTCAAAAATATATTTAGTAGCGAATACACTTCATCTTTGAATTGACTTTTACTTTCTTCCACTGCTCCAAATTTTTGCGAAAAGGATGCTTTCAAATACCAACTTTCAAGAAACAGCAATATTAAATTCTGAAAGTCTTCTTTTGTCATCTTTATCTTTGATTCATCATAGAATTTTGCTATCTCTTTACTTAATGATTGATTTAAATCTTGTATTTGTCCGTAAATATTTCCAGAAAATTCCTCAGGCGTATTAGATAATTGAACGTACATTCTAATATACCTTTCTTCGATGTCGAAAATAAACTCAAATAAGAATTGATATAAAGCATCAATTGAATAGTTCGATTTATTTTGATTCATCATAATAATATTATTAAGGTAATCAAAACAACATTTAACACTTTGTTCGTAAATACTTTTTTTCGAGTCAAAATGGTAATATAAACTCGCTTTCTTTATATTTACACTTTTAGCTATATCATCAAGTGTTGTACCGTCATACCCCTTCTCTGAAAATAAGGTTATTGCGTTATCAATAATCTTATCCTTCAATTTTTATAACCCCCTACTGAAAATTAATCACACTATGTTACAGGAAAATTAAGTTGCAATTACAAATATTTCCGTTTAATTATAACAACAATCTATTGCAAATTAAAATACTATCAATTACCATATGGCTTACAACCTAACTAACGAAAGGTAGGTAAAGAAATTGCAATTTTTTAACTTTTTGCTTTTTTATCCTGTATTTATGTCTATTTACTGGATTGTCGGTTCAATTTATTTCTATTTTACCAGAGAAATTAGATATTCATTGAACAAGAAGCCTGACATAAATGTGGATGAATTAGAAGGCATTACATTTTTACTTGCCTGTTATAACGAAAGTGAAACGATTGAAGATACGTTGTCTAATGTTCTTGCACTCAAATACGAGAAGAAAGAAATTATTATCATTAATGATGGAAGTTCAGATAATACAGCAGAACTCATCTATAAAATTAAAGAAAATAATGACTTTATTTTCGTCGATTTACAAGAAAACAGAGGTAAAGCCAACGCACTCAATCAAGGTATTAAACAGGCTTCATATGATTATGTAATGTGCTTGGATGCAGATACTATCGTTGATCAAGATGCACCATATTATATGATTGAAAATTTCAAACATGATCCAAAACTTGGTGCAGTTACAGGTAATCCTAGAATTCGAAATAAGAGTTCTATTTTAGGTAAAATTCAAACGATAGAATATGCAAGTTTAATTGGCTGTATTAAGCGAAGTCAGACACTTGCTGGCGCAGTCAATACTATTTCGGGTGTCTTTACTCTATTTAAAAAAAGTGCAGTTGTCGACGTTGGCTACTGGGATACTGATATGATTACCGAAGATATTGCAGTTTCTTGGAAATTGCATTTACGTGGATATCGTATTAAGTATGAACCGCTTGCCATGTGTTGGATGTTGGTTCCAGAAACATTGGGAGGTCTTTGGAAGCAACGCGTGAGATGGGCTCAAGGGGGACACGAAGTATTACTACGAGACTTTTTTAGCACAATGAAAACGAAAAGGTTTCCTTTATATATTTTGATGTTTGAGCAAATCATCTCAATTTTATGGGTATATATAGTGCTTCTATATTTAGGCTATTTGTTCATAACAGCAAACTTCTTAGACTATACATTTATGACATATAGTTTTTCAATATTTCTACTATCATCATTTACTATGACTTTTATAAACGTTATTCAATTTACAGTCGCACTCTTTATTGATAGTCGCTACGAGAAAAAGAATATGGCTGGACTCATATTTGTAAGTTGGTATCCGACAGTATACTGGATTATTAACGCAGCAGTAGTTCTTGTCGCATTTCCAAAAGCATTAAAACGTAAGAAAGGTGGTTACGCAACATGGTCAAGCCCAGACAGAGGGAATACCCAACGCTAAAATCATCGCTAAATATTGTAAGAGAAACAGCACTTATCGCTATATCTTGTGTCTTTTGGATATATTGTTTAGTTGTTCTACTCGTTTATATTGGTACTATATTTGAAATTCATGACGAAAGTATCAATACAATACGTGTTGCTTTAAACATTGAAAATACTGAAATTTTAGATATATTTGAAACTATGGGCATTTTCGCGATTATCATTTTTGTATTTTTTACAATTAGCATATTGATTCAAAAATGGCAGAGAGGAAGAGAATCGTGAAGTATAGAAAATTAATAATTTTAGTGTTGAGTATCTTGATCATATTGCCTGTAAGCACACTGGATGGTCATCATATTGCAAATGCAGATGACGATTCACCTAAAAAACTGAAATATAAAGAAAATAGTGCTCTGGCATTAAATTATCACCGTGTAAGAAAAGCGAATTTTCTGAATAATTTCATTTACTTCTTTTCTAGTAGTAAAGAAATTAAAAATTATAGTGTTAGTCAATCACAATTTGAATCTCAAATAAAATGGCTAAAATCACATGATGCTAAATTTTTAACCTTGAAAGAATTTTTATATTACAAGAAAAAAGGTAAGTTTCCAAAACGAAGTGTATGGATTAACTTTGATGATATGGATGAAACTATTTATGAAAATGCTTATCCAATCTTAAAAAAATATAAAATACCGGCAACTGGGTTTATTATCACAGGTCATGTTGGGGAAGAAAACTTTCACAACCTCGATATGATTAGTAAAAAAGAACTAAAAGAAATGTATAAAACTGGGTTATGGGAATTTGAAACACATACCCACGATTTGCATAACTTATCTAAAAATAATAAGTCAAAATTAATGAAAGCTTCTGAAGATACAATCATAAAAGATTTAAACAAAAGTGAAAAATATCTAACTAAAAACTTTAAAAAGTCGCAGAAAACTATAGCCTATCCTTATGGCTTGATGAATGACGATAAATTACCGGTAATCAAAAAAGCTGGGTTAAAATACGGTTTTTCATTAGAGGAAAAAGCAGTCACTCCGAACTCCAATGATTATTACATCCCTAGAATATTAATTAGTGATGATGCTTTTGAGCATTTAATTAAGAGATGGGACGGATTCCATGAAAAAGATTAGACTTGAGCTCGTATATTTACGTGCCATTATATGTGCAATTATTATTGTTACACATTTATTAACACAAATTACTTTAAAACATGAGAATATGGAGGGAGGATCCTTAGTATTACAATTTTACATTCGTAATATTGTGATTTTTGGTACACCTTGCTTTATTATCTTGTCACAGTTACTGACAACCTTGAATTACCAAAAAGTCACCTATAGATACTTAACTACACGCGTAAAATATATACTTATTCCTTACATATTAATGGGATTGTTTTACAGTTATAGTGAATCATTATTAACAGATTCAAGTTTCAATAAACAATTCATTGAAAATGTCCTATTAGGTCAATGGTATGGCTATTTTATCGTTGTTATCATGCAATTCTTTATTTTGAGTTATATCATTTTTAAAATTAACTATAACCTATTCAACAGTAAAATATTATTATTGTTATCTTTTATTTTACAGCAATCATTTTTATATTACTTTACGAACAACACAGCGTTTCACGATACCGTGCTACACTATTATCCATTAAGTGAAAACACTATAATATTCGGATGGATTTTTTATTTCTTTTTAGGTGCATATATGGGTTATAACTACGAACGTGTATTAAATTTCTTAGAACGTTATTTAGTTATTATGATTGTATTAGCTGTAGCTACTTATTTTGTGTTTATTGCGTTAGCAAATGGAGACTATTGGAACGTTACCAGCTTTTCATATTCATTAACACCATACAATAGTATTATGTTTATTGTTATCTTGGGTATTTGCACGCATTTTAAAACAATGTTATTTAATACGATTCAAATGATTAGTGCTTTCTCATTCTTTATTTATTTATTACATCCAATCATTCTAGACTCATTGTTTGCATATACAAATATATTTGAGGATAATACAATGGTCTTTCTAGCGATATCACTACTATTCATTTTAGGGTTATGTATAGGTGTCGGTATGATATTGCGTGAATTCTATATCTTTAGGTTTATTATTGGAAAACAACCATATAAATTGAACATTAATGCTTATTAATTATTAAGCTATGTTAAAAACACGCGGTGGGCGAAATCAGTTTGAATTGACTGACTTCGTTTTACCGCGTGTTTAATAATGTTATACATATATTCTAATTGCACATTTAAACTTCGTAAATGCCAATGGGAGTGGGACAGAAATGATATTTTCGCAAAATTTATTTCGTCGTCCCACCCCAACTTGCACATTATTGTAACCTGACTTTCCGCCATCTTCTTTGTTGGGGCCCCGCCAAGATATTACTTGAATAATTCTTTTAGAATTCTAAATAATGATCCGATTAATTGAAAGAAGTCTGCTGTCATTGTATATACCTCCCTTTACTTTATAAATTATGCTTGCTTAGTATCAGTCACCTTTTCAGTTTTCACTAAATCGTCTGCTAAATGATGCCAAAAATCTTGTAATTCTTCTCTTGTGCGCACTGTATCAGAACTGTCTTGTCCTACAAAGTCAACATGATCCCAATCATGTTTTGTAGGCGTCACTTGCCAAATGCCTTTTTGAATTTTATCCGTCGCATTTGTATAAGCTTGATTAAATGGATGCTGAGAAGAAATAACGGATACTAAACCATCGTTTTCTCGCCATTCTTTTTCAGTAGCTTTACCGATTAAGTTACCAGTAATCACAAATGGGAAAAACATATTTAAGTCTGCTTTTTGTCTATCGCTATTTAATGCTTTGTGCGTTGCTTCACCAGTGTATGTTTTATACACAATGTTAGGGTTCAACGACGTTTTACGATTTAAATCTGTTGCACCCTCACGCGTCAGATCGTAAAATCCATTATCTTTTGATTTCCATAAATTAGATTGTTTAACGCGTTTGACATAATCAATATATGATTCATTTGGCTTCTGTTTTAGACCCCATTGAGCCAACCCGAAGTCTACTCTTGAATTTTTATTACCAAACATTTTACCGATATCAAATACGATTTGTCTCACTAAAGCTTCATTACCAGCTAAATCTGATGCGTGTGTACCATTATGTGGTGTTCCTAAAGTAGTAATTGATGAAATCATATTGTCATGATTACCTTTGAATAGTGGAGAAATTTCGCCACCATGTTTCTTTTGATACTCTATTTCTTCACGATTACCATTACGCAGTAATTCTTCTAGTTGACGTATCGTTTGACCACCCATACTATGTCCAACTAGGTGTACCTTCTGTCCTGGTTTCCAGTCTTTGTAAATTCCTTCGTATGTTTTTCCATAACGTTCATGTCCATATTTTGCTGCATGTGCTGCACCATAATCTACACGACCGCCTTTGATATAATAATAAAGTTCAACTGCGCGGTCATAGTTACTTCCAAAAGCACTTATACTTGCTTCATAAGCTTTGTAACCATTTTCTTCTAAATCTTGGCGAATGTTCATTTTATTACCGCCCCAATAATGAGCTAACACTGAAGGATTAATATCATCTGTAAACCCATTGAAACCATGCACTAAAACGATAGGATCTTGATTTTTATACTGCCCTTGTTTGGCAACTTTATTCGTTTGATCATCTTTCGCTTTTGCAGTAAGTTCCTTTGTCCCTTTGTTTGGTAACGTTGCTACTGCACTACTTTTTAATAAATTTAATCCATTTTTCTTGTCATTGTCCTTTGTTGGTTCTACTGGTGATTTTTGATTGTTTTTTAAATCTGAAACTGATAGTGTTTTTTCGTCTTTTTGAGGTTTCACTTCTTGTTCATTGTTAAAATTGTGGTTAGTAATTTTATCATTCGCTTGATTATTTTGTTGTGGTTGTACTTTCTCTATTTCTGTCTCATTAACAATTTCTCGTTGACTTGTTTGATCTAACTTATTTAATGATGGTGCTTCCTTTGTTAAACTTTGTGAAGGTAGATTGTTATTAGCGTTTGAATCTTGACTATTATCTGCCTCTTTTGACTGTTGCTGTGACGTCACTTTACTTTGTTTGCCATCATTAATAGCCTGTTCTAACCCTTGATTTACATCGCTAGGATTAGCATTGTTATTTTTTGTTGTATCACGTTGAATATTTTTATTATTAAGCGATGATTTTTTATCATCCTTTAGTTGATCTTTATTCAAATCATCTGTTTTACGATGATTTTCTTCTGATATTGTTTTATCATTATGCAAGTTCTTAGTTAAATTTTCAGTATGTTGCTGTTCGTCAACACCGTTTTCACGTTGATAATTAGCATTTTCCCTAGTTTGTTGATCCCCAATAGATTGTGCTGTAACTGTATCCTCCTGTGAATTTCCCATATTCACTTGCTTCTCAGCTGCTTGTGCTTGTCCACCACTTAAAAATAGTAATGTAGCTATTAAAATGGAAGATGCACCTACACTAAATTTACGAATACTATACTTATTTTGACTTTTCATCATTGTCAGCACCTCTATTTTTTTATTTTAGATAAACAAATTGATAATTATTCGAGGAATAAACTCAAATAATTTACTTAACCAAGCACTCATAATGACCATCCTTTCTATTGTTTAATTTGACGAGAAAGCGTTTACATTTGTATTTAAAAAATATATTCTCCAAAGAGAATTTAAAGTGTATACGCTAATCATTTCAAATTATTAATTAATATTATATTTGGCAAAATTTAATTAGTCAATAATTAGACACAATTTAATTATGCAAATTGTAACTTTTTTACATATATCTTTTGTGATTTTTAATATTTACATGCTTGGGGCTTGATTCCAATGATGTATTATTTTTTTAGATTAGCTGTATGAGGTGATTTATGAGCTATCACAGTTATAATGTTTGCTGGTGTCGTATTTTAAACCTAAAAATATCATCCCATCCACAATAATTGTATCAGGATAAACCGTAATACTTGTTCCTAAACTAAATATATACAGTTAATTTTCTTCCCTCAAAGTAAGTATCCTACTATTTTAAATTTATTGTTTAATTACTCTTGAACTAGCTTTAACTTAATCTCTGATTAGCATAAAAATACACCCCATAAAGTTAGTTTTTTAGTCCAACTTTCGGGATGCACATCTTAGTTCTAATGGAGATTGTCTTTTAAATAGGCTATGACATTTCTATTTCAGGCTAGATATATTTTTATTCACAGTATAAATACAAAGAATATAATGACAACTATGATATTAAAGGTTACTAAATTCTCTTTAGCTTTTTCGCCATTTTTTCCCTTCATAACTTCATTATATCGATTCATATACTTTTCAACATCTTTAACAGTGACATCTATTCCTGAGTTGCTCAATTCACTTTTCATAATTATTTTTGGTTTCGTATTGTGATTATCCACTACTTATCTATAACGCGTTTGCAACTTTAGTACCATCACAGCATTCATAGTTAAAATATGTTGGTGTCGTATTTTAAACTTGAAAATGTCACGTTTTCCACAATATTTGTAAGTGTATAAGCCATGATCCTTTTCTCTATATCTCAGCCCGTACTTGTTTTACCACTGTTCGATATTTTGTCGTTCGCCTTTAAAGTTATTGCGCTTATGATGTCTACGCGCTAATTCTGCCTCAATTTCTGAAAAATCGACGCCTAGCGCATGCATCAAGACAAATAAATGATAAAGTTCATCTGCTACTTCACTTACAAATGCTTTTTTGTCACCTTTAATTGCTTCAATTACGACTTCAAAAGCTTCTTCACCATATTTTTTCGTAATCTTTTCTATACCTTCTGTTAATAAATATTTTGTATATGACTTTTCATTATTGGATTGGGCACTATCTTGAACTGTCTGCGCTAATGTTTGCACTGAAAATGGAACTTCTGTGTTGAAACAACTTTGACTGCCTGTATGACATGTTGGTCCATTTGGTATGACATCAATTAAAATAGTATCATTGTCGCAATCTACATGAATATCTTTAACAAGTTGCGTATGACCAGATGTTTCACCTTTTGTCCATAGACGTTGTTTCGACCTCGAATAGAAACATACTACACCATCTTCTATCGTTTTATCAAAAGCTTTTTGATTCATATAGCCCAACATCAATACTTGTTTTGTTTGATTATCTTGTAAAATTGCTGGCACTAAACCTTTGCTAAAATCAATTTTATATTTGGTCATCTTACTGCTATACCCCCTTGCCGTATCACTTCTTTAATAGATTGAACCGTCGTTTCTCGGTCATGTAATATACTTGCAGCTAAACCTGCAGAAACATCCGTCTGATCAAATAATTCTACAAAGTGTTGTGCATTGCCACCACCACCAGAAGCAATGATTGGAATATTTACAAGAGACTTAATATTTGCTAGGTGTTCAATATCAAATCCTTGCTTCATACCATCATGTCCCATACTTGTAACGAGGAGCTCACCTGCACCTAACTGTTCTACTTGCTGTACCCAGTCATATACTTTAATATTTGTCATCTTTTTACCACCATGCGTACAACAATAATGTGCTTTTCTTTCAGGATCATAATAGCTATCAATTGCTATACAGATGCATTGTCTACCGAATTTATCACTCGCTTGTTTAATGAGCTGTGGATTTTTTAAAGCACTTGAATTTAATGATACTTTATCTGCACCATGATTTAACAATTGAGTAATATCATCGAGACTTTGAATCCCACCCCCTACAGTAAGAGGGATAAACAAGCGTGACGCTGTCTGTTCAATCACTTCTAGCATTAAGCTATGACCCTCTTCCGTCTTAGAGATGTCTAAAAATACTAATTCATCAGCACCCGCTTCATTGTAATACATTGCTAAATCAACAGGATTCCCAATATCCCTTAATCCTTTAAATTGAATCCCTTTAACGACACGACCATCTTTGACATCTAAACATGGAATGATACGTTTTTTAATCATTTTAGCCCCTCCCAAAAAGATGCTTGATGTGCAGCCTTTCCTATAATAGCAGCGTGAACATTTAGCGACGCTAATCGTTGAATATCTTGCTGATGTCTAATACCACCGGAAGCAATGACAGGAATCGTCGTTGCCTTTACTAATTGACCAGTTAATTCAAAGTTAGGTCCGGACATTTTGCCATCTTTAGCAATATCAGTATATATAATGCCTCCAAGAGGTATATCCGATAACTGACTCACAAAACTAAATAAATTTAACTCTGTGTCCTCTTCCCATCCGTTCACTTTAATATCTTCTCCATAAGCATCAACTGACAGATAAATACGACCTGGAAATGTATGTGCCATCACTTTAAGCCAATCAGTATCTTGAATGCCTTTCGTTCCAACTATGCAATAATTAATCCCTGCGGCAAAGTAGTCCATGATTTGTGACTTCGTACGAATGCCACCACCTACTTCAATATCTTTGGTTGTTAATCTCCTCAATGACTTAATATAATCAAACTCTCGGGCATGCTGTGCCTTAGCACCTATCAAGTCGACGATATGAATACGATTCACACATTCAAATTGACTATAGTAAGCAATACTTTCTTCAGCCGAGCGTGACATTTTTTCTTCACTATCATATTTACCCTCTGTTAACCTCACACTTGTTGACCCAATCAAATCAATCGCTGGCCATAATTCAATCATTTATAAATCCCCCTTGTATTGCCTGACGCAAAATTTGTAACCCATATGTACCGCTTTTTTCAGGATGGAATTGAATACCAATATAATTGTTAAATTGAACAATTGCCGGAATATCAGCCCCATACTGCGCATATGCAATGACATTTTCTGACATCGGCGCTTGGTAAGAATGTACGAAGTAAACATCTTGATTTAACATAGGATGCTTACTCACTAAATTATTCCAACCTAAGTGCGGCACTGGGTATTCTGTTTGGATACGCGAAATATTTCCTGGGATAAACCCTAATCCAGATGCATCGCCTTCATCACTATGCTCATACATTAATTGCATGCCTAAACAAATACCAATCATCTTCTTATCAGTATTCTTAGCCAATATTGCATTGAGATTTAGTCGTTTTATCTCTGACATCGCATCTTTAAAATGGCCGACACCGGGCAATATGATTGTTTCTGCTTGATCGATTATTTTTGAGGTATTTGAGACAACCACCTCATACCCTAAATGTTCAATAGCGCGTTTTACATTACTAATATTCCCTAATCCATAATCAACGATAACAATCATTCAATCACACCTTTCGATGACGGCACACGCTGATCATCAGTTGCAGTTAGCGCTATGCCTAATGCACGGGAAAACGCTTTGAATATAGCTTCAATTTCATGGTGTGTATTACCTCCACGAATTAAATCAATATGCGTTGTTAATCTTGCATTGATTACGACCGCTCTAAAAAATTCTTCTACTAACTCCGTATCAAACGTACCAACTTTTTCTTTACTTAATGATGCATTGAATGATAGGTATGGGCGCCCACTTATATCCACAACGACACGTGCTAATGTTTCATCCATTGGAATGTACATCGTTCCATAACGAACGAAATGCTTTTTATCTTTAATCATTTCAAGTAACAATTGGCCAATGACAATGCCGATATCTTCAGTTACATGGTGATCATCTACGTCAATATCACCTTGTGCCTCAATGTTTAATGACAGACCGCTATGAAATGTAAACAATGTTAACATATGATTTAAAAAGCCCACACCTGTATTAATATGCGATGGTGACTGGTCATCTGATATTGAAATATTTAGTTGTGTTTCAGCTGTGTTTCGTTGTTTTTGATAAATCATATTTTGCGCTCCATTCTTTAACAATTTCTTCTAATTGGTTTAACTGTGGTGCTGTTGCAATTGAGTATCTTACATAGCCCTTCATCACCGGCTCATCATAAAAGCGAGGTTTAAATCCTTGTTCATATACGTATTGTCCTAATTGTTGCGCTGCTGAACCTTTAGTAAGTACAAAATTGGCATTTGATGGGAATACTGACATTTTATCTGCAACATGTGTATCAAATATTTGTTTTAACTGCTCAGCTAACTGTCGTTGCATCGTTAAAAATACTCTTGTCTCTTCTCTATGTCTAAAAATATAAGTCGCAATATTTAGCGTAAATACATTTAATGGATATGGATGTTCTATTTTTTGAATATGCTTTATCGTTCCAGCAGTACTAATTAAGACACCTAATCTTAAGCCGGCAATTCCAAACGCCTTTGATAATGTACGCATTCTTAAGATGTGTGGTGCCAGTTCCATGTCATATGCCGTACCATAATCTAAATATGCTTCATCAATGACAAAGTATCCGTTTAATGCTTTCATCTTATCTGCAATAGCTGTTAAAAATGCCGTATCAAATTGCTTGCCTGAAGGGTTATGTGGATTACTCATAATAAAAAATGATGGTTGTACTTCATCGATTTTCGTTAAAATGGTTTCCAAATCAAACGTTAAATCTGATCCTGCATCTACAAATGCAATTTCACGATTTACTTGTGCCGCATATGCTTGATACATAAAAAAATCAGGATTTAGCGTTAATGCCGGACCTTCTGGCATGATCAGCATTAACTTTTGAATCAATTCATCAGATCCATTTCCTGCAATAATTTGTTCAGGCGATAATCCGTAAAACTTAGCATAAGCTTCCTTGAATTGTTCATATGCTGCATCAGGATATAAATTATATGGCGTTGCACTAATAATAGACGTCATTGTTTTTTCATCCAACGGCGTAACTGGACTTTCATTTTTATCAATATAAATCATTTCAATTACACTCCCCTAAGACTGACGTATTAAAATAGACTGCTGGTGATTGTATAATGCTTCAACATGAGCAATATGTTGTGCTGAATCAGCAATTTGTTCAAACGTATCTTTTGATAAATGG